>JALYMZ010000237.1 GCA_030773435.1 Actinomycetota bacterium
CCGAGGATCACCGCGGTGATGGCGAGCGCGCGGAGGAAGTCGACGTAGCGGTCCCGCTCCGGCGGGGTGGCCTCGGCGAGGTCTCGCAATCGGCTGGACGGCGGTCTGCGACGCGTCAGCGACACCGGTCGGCCATGTCGATCGCGTGCGGCAGGGCTTGGATCTCCTCGACCGTGATCGTCTCGGGATCGCGTGACAGCCACTCTTCGAGCTCGTCGTCCGAAAGCAGGTCGTGCATTGCCGACTCCAGGCAGGCGATCTCCGCCGGGTCTCGTCGAAGTTCCCCGCGATGCGGCCGGGGCCCAGCGCCTAGGCACAATCGCCCAGCCCCCGACAGGCGACGCAGGTGGGACAACCTCATCAACTCAGTATGCCGTTCGGCGAGCGAGGTGACGCGACCTTCGCCCGGTCCCGGCACCGGCGATCCCGGGTGACCCGGTGGGCGATGCGCCGCCCATAGCGGAGCCACCCTCGCCGGGCTGAGGGGACGCCTTGGCCACTCGACCTCGGGGCGCTGCCCTGCGCTACCAGCACGCGGCCCCGGCCGCGATGCCGAGATAGCCCGGTGCGTCTCGGAACTGGCCGGGCACAGGGCGTCGGCCTCAGGCTGAGCCCACCGTCGGAATCCGCCGGGCGAGGGCTTGCACGTGCTCCGCGCGGACCCGGATCTGGCGCGGCCCGAACCGGTACGCCGGAAGCGAGCCGTCGCTGATCCGACGCCGCAGCGTCCGCACCGACCGGCCCGTCGTCTCGGCGGTGGTGGACAGGCTGATGTAGTGCGGCACCGTCAACTTCGTCGTCACCGTCACCGTCGACCTCCTCGATCCCCTTGGCATCCGTCCTCCTAGGCGGCAGAAGCCGTCGGTGAGGACACGGCGCGGCAGATTGCCTCGAGTGGTGAGCGATGTGGTGAGCCGTTGCCCGTCCGGGGCACCCGGTCTCTCGCCCACTCGTCGGACGCAACGTGTTCTGGCGTCAGCGAGGGCGCTCAGCGCTGCTGCTTGGATCCAGTCTTCTGCCGGCGCTCGGCAGGCTTGCCGAACCGCTCGAACGCCGCCTGTCGCGTGGTGCCGAGCGCTGCGCCGATGACGCTCCATGAGTCGCCGGCGCCGCGCGCTGCCTGTACCGCGTCCCTCAGTTCCTGCTCGGCGTCCGCGAGTCTCCGGTTCGCCGCGATGATCCTGCGGAAGTGAACCGCGTCGCGGGCCTTCACCGTGGCCGGGTCGAGGGTGCTGAGGCCGGTCGTGTCAGTGTCCTGCTTCTTCGCCTTCATGTGATCACCTGAGGAAGTCATAGAACTGGAGGTCACGAACGCGTTGGGTCTGCGCGCTCATGCCGCTGATGGTGCGCGCACGTGCCGAGAGTCGGACGTGTGGCGGGGCTCGAACTCGCGTTCGAATTCATGCCGCCGGTTGTCCCCGTCCGCGGCAGAGGATCCAGCCAACTCTGAAAAGGTCACGCTGATCGGGCAGGTGCAGCGAAGCCATTGTTGGACCCGCGATATACGGTCCTCGCATGGCGCAGAACCTGCCGGAGTCGTCCGTTCCAGACCTTCGTGAGTACCTCTTCGTTGATGGGCCTCGGGTGCGCAGCCTTGTCTCCCAGCTGCGTGGTGGCGCGCCACAGACCGCATCAGACCCAGATCCGCAGGTAAGGCTTGTGACGCCGGTTCGGGACGACTGATCGGTCGTTCGCGGCGTTGATTTGCCGGGGTGGGCAGGGCGGATCGCCCGGTGTCGGGGCGGTGGTGCTGCAGGTGCTTCGGGTCGGGCTCGTGCTGAGCGGGTGGTCAGGCCGGTGTGGGGAGTTGTCGCAGCCGGGCCAGCACCTTCGGCAGCAGCTGGGGCCCGGGTGGCAGCCGCAGGGTCAGCCGGCGGGCGTGGTGGATCAGCCGGGCTGGCACGCACAGCAGTTGGTGCCGCAGCCGGGCAGCGTGCGCGCGGCCGCCCTCGTCGAGCCCGGTGAGGGCTTGCAGTAGCACCGACAGGTTCCCGGCCAGCAGCGCCGCCCACATCCACACCGTGTTCACCGTCGCATCGCCGGAGGGCAGGTGGCGCAGGCCGGCGCCGAGTTTGGCCTCGCGGATCCGGTCCTCGATGTCGGTGCGGCGCCGAAACCACGCCTCTACGTCGACCACGGTCTGCCGGGTGCCGTCGCTGCTGTCGTCGTGGGTGGGAATGTTGGTGACGATGAACGACACCGCCCAGGCGTGGGTGGCCGCGCCTTCTAGCGCCAGGGCCAACTGGCCGGGTTCGATGCTGCGGCGGCGCCGGGACCGGGGGTCGGCGGAGATCGCCTCGGCGTCGACGCGGACCCGCCGCACGATCGTGTAGGTGTGCTCCGGCCAGCCGGCCGGGGCGTAGTCGACCGCGGCGACCTGCGCGCCGGGCATCCCGGCCGCAGGCTGCCAGGCGTCCTCGCCGATCGCGGTGTAGGCCGGCCACATCGCGGTGTTGCGTTTGGCCGCGATGGCGAAATCACAGCCTTCGGCGACGGCGGCATGCGCGAGGTCGGCGGTGAAGTAGCCGGCGTCGGCGCGCATCCGCAGCCGCCCATCGGGCACGCCGGCCCGCACCTGGTCGGGGACCGCGGCCAGCGCCCGAACCAGCATCGCCGCAGCCCGGGGCCGGACGTCGTCGTTGCCGGCCAGCAGCTCCGCCGCCGTGGTCAGCCCGGCCTCGGCCCAGGTGGCCAGGTGCGGCCGCCCGGCGCGTTGCCCGCAATAGTTGTAGGCCACCCTCTGCTTGTCGCGGCCGTACACCTCCACGTCGGTGGAGTCCAGATCGATCGTCACCGCACGTTCCAGCTTCGCACGACGCTCGGCCGGCAGCAGCGCCCAGGCCCGCCCGACCAGCTCGGCGGTCGCCGACTCGACCCCGGCCAGATGCCGGGCGGTGAACCGGCGGGCCAGGCTGACCGCGGTCGTGGACGGGATCGCCGGCACCCCGGACAACACGCTGGCGGCGGCGTCGGCGCGTTGCCGGTCCAACGCAGTCAGCGAGTCACCGCCCAGCAGCTGCGCCTGCGCCAACCCGATCAGCAGCTGACCGGCGCTAGCGCCACGATCGCGATGCTTGATCGGCCCGATCCCACGGTCGAAGACCCCGACCACGTCCAGCCGGCCGAAGAACTCCGCCAGCGCGGCGACACCGGAGGCCGCGGTCAACGACTCATCCGGCGCGCCGATCCGCACCCGCTTCCGACGATCCTTGCGACGACGTATTCTCTTCACCGACAAGGTGCTTTCTCCCGCTCGGCTATCGACGGCTTCAGCAACCTCGATTCTCCTTGCAGGGAAGGCACCTTCGTCATCTCACACGCCGATCACCCTCGCACTACCTGCGGATCCGGGTCAGAGACGGGTACACGCTCAAGTCGACTTCGGCTGGACTGAAGGTGCTTGAGGGCGAGTCAGGCCGTCAAACGGGGATGGAAGAGACTCGGGCGTTGGATGACCTCTACGTCTCTATGCTGGAAGAGGACGCAACCGCTCTGGAGTTGCTCCAGGATCTGTCCGGGAAAATCACTCTTCCCAAGACGTGGCTTCGAGGAAAGGTGCGGCTGAGCCCCGGCGAACTCGTGCGGATCACGGCCCCCACGAGTTTGTTTGACCCGCATCAGGTGGTGAGAACCCTTGAGAACATGGAACGCGGGTTCGGGGACATGATGGACGACTCGTCCGCCAGCGAGAATTTCAAACTGATGGTTCGCGCGTTGCCCGCTATACGCCGATGCCCTTTCGCTGAGGATCATGCCCTGCGGCGAGGACTACGCCAACTGTGGCTTCGTCGGATTGATCCCGCGTTCGGATGACATGGGGGATGGCGAGCGGCTCACCCTGTTCTCGAGGTTGGGTGCTGACGCCCAGTCGCTGACTTCCGTGATGCAGGTCGCGCGAACGGCCGAGCAGGGACCGGTTTCCCTCACCGCCATGAACGAAGCCGCAAGTCGACTGAACTTTCATGACGTCGAGGGCTTGGCCAGGGAGGGCATGGACAAGTTCCTCGTCGAGACGATGAGGGCGCTTGAAGGAATGGGGTTCCTGGCAGCCCCCAAGAGACCAGGTATTGCCGTAACGCCCCTGGCCATCTATCGAAACGTTCCGCTCTCATCGGCCATCGCCGACGAGTCGGGAACCGCTTGAACGTGCGCATCTGCCGCGATGTCCGCGCGTCGGGTGGACGCCGGTGACTCGAGGATCAGGAAGTTTTGGCCTTGTGGCGGCGCAGCAGTTTCCGGAGGACGACGAACGTCACCAGCGCTGTCTCGATCGCGGCGAATGTTCCCCACGTATCTACGCTCTCTCCCCACCGCCAGGCTGCTGTGGCGCCGTCTCGTGACCCCCGGCGACACCCGCCCGGGCCTTCGACCGCTGAAGGGCCCCGGAACCGTCGGTGGGCCAGTCTAGGGTCTCAGCATGGTGACCTGGCAGCTCACGATCGACTCGAACGACCCGGCGCGGATGGCGCGGTTCTGGGCCCCGCTGTTGGGCTATGTGCCCCAGCCGCCGCCCAACGGCTTCGACTCCTGGCTGGCCTACTACCAGTCCGTCGTGCCCGAGGAGGATCTCGGCGGGGACCCGGACGACTACATCGACCGGCTGGTCGATCCGGCCGGCGACGGGCCGACGATCTGGTTCCAGCCGGTGCCGGAGAAGAAGACCGCCAAGACCCGGTTCCATTTCGACATCTTCGTGGCCGACCGTTCGGCCCCGATGGAGGAATTCGTCGCGACAGTCGACGCCAAGGTGGCCGAGCTGATCGACTTCGGCGCCACCGTCGACCATCCGGTCCGGATCGACACCGACACCCTGCAGCGATACTGCGTGGTGATGCACGATCCGGAAGGAAACGAGTTCTGCGTGGCGTGAGGCTTGGTGGGACCGCATATCTCGGGCGCGCGACAGCGACGGAGTGTGCATTGTGGTGCGACGCATCGACTAGGTAGCAGCCGAGTGTGTCCGTGCGGGCGATCCATCGTCGAACTCCGGATTTGCCGCGGTGCGGATGGAACTCGACGGGAGGATCGGGTTTGTCTGTGGCCCTGAGTTCTGTGCTGAGGCATGGCCAGGGCAGGGCGATCAAGCCGGACCGACCGGCGCCCGCGTGGGTGAGGATGTCGGCATGCAGGATCGTCTGCTCGGCGAGGTGCGGGAGCCGATGGGTGTCTACTTCCACAACCGGCCGGTGTTAAAGGCCTTTCTCGCGGTCAGTGGCAAGGGTCAGAAGTGGAGCGCGTGCGACGAGAACCTGAAGTCATTCGCGCACATGGCCGTCGCCGCACAGGTCGGCTTCTCGTGGTGCTTGGACTTCGGCTACTTCCAGGCTCACAACGAGGGCCTGGACGAGCGGAAGGCCAGCCAGGTGCCGGTGTGGCGCCTCTCGGACGTCTTCACACCTCTGAGCGTGACGTCATGGAGTTCGCCGAGGCGATGACCGCCACGCCGCCGATCGTTACCGACGATCAGTTCGCGCGGCTGCTGGAGCAGCTCGGCGAGCCGGCGATGGTCGAGCTCACCACCCAGATCGCTCTGGCCAACCTGTACACGCGTGCGAACGTCGCGATGGGCATCGAGTCGCAGGGGTTCTCAGCCGCATGCGAGCTCGAACTGGCCCGGCCGGATCTAGCCTCGCGGTGATGACCGATCCGTTCGTCACCCACCGCAGCCTGCTCTTCACCGTTGCCTACGAGATGCTCGGTTCCGCGGCCGACGCCGAGGACGTGGTGCAGGAGACCTGGCTGCGATGGGCCGACGCCGACCAATCCGAGGTACTTGACCCACGTGCCTACCTGGTGCGCATCGTCACCCGACAGGCGCTCAACCGGCTCAGAACGCTCGCGCGCCGCCGCGAGTAGTACGTGGGCGAGTGGCTCCCCGAGCCGCTGCTGACAACTCCGGACGTCGCCGAGGACGTCGAGCTCGCCGAGAGCGTCTCGATGGCGTTGCTCACCGTGCTCGAGACGCTCAGCCCGACCGAGCGCGCGGTGTTCGTGCTCCGCGAGGTCTTCGACCTGCCGTACGACGAGATCGCGGCGGCGCTGGACAAGACGACCGCCGCGGTCCGCCAGGTGGCGCACCGCGCCCGTGAGCACGTGGCCGCTCGCACGCCGCGGATGAAGGCTGACCGGTCAGAGCAGCAACGAGTGGTCGAACGGTTCCTGGACGCGCTGACGAGCGGTGACGTACAGGGGCTGATGGAGTTGTTGGCCCCCGACGTCGTGGTGGTCGCGGACGGCGTCGGACTGGTGGCGGCCGCCAGACACCCGGTCGTCGGTGCGGACAAGGTCGTGGCATTCCGGTCGAAGTGCTCGACGCTCGCACCCGATGCTGTCGTGGACACGCTCTGGCTCAACGCGGCCCTGGGCGGGCAGGTCATGCTGGACGGCAAGCTCGACACCGTCATCAGCTTCGTGGTTGAAGACGGCCGGATCTCACGGGTGTACGCAGTCCGCAAACCCGCGCAAGCTGAGTCGCCTCGGACAGGAGCAGCGCTCGCGCGCTAACCCTGACGGCGGCCGGGCATCGATCCCGCCGCACTGTGGCGTGGCGGAAAGGCCCCGTCCTGAAGCGGCGTAATGACGCACCGCGCCGCCGCGGCGCGAATCGCGGGATGTCCGGGCGGCCTAATTCTGTGAGCGGCATCCGTGCGGGCGTGCAGCGATGCCCGTAGTGCGTGGCCGTGTGCGGCCCATGACGTCAGGTGGTCACATCGGCTGACAGCACTCATTTGTCGGGTGGGTTGTCACAGACGGCATTGATGTAGCGGATCAACGAGATGGCCATGGACCTGTCGAAGTCGCCGGCCCTGTCTAGGTGCTCTCTGCCGTACTCATCTCGCCAGGTGATGGTGAAGGGCCGATCTTTTGGTGTCCATCGGGTTGCGGCCTTGCAGTCTCGCACGATGACCTTCAGATCGAGCGACCGGAATCGAGCGGTTGGCCTCACTGTCACGGGCAGGGCGGGCGCACGGACGTCGAGTCCAAGGCCGGGGTTGTCGATCGTCAAGACAGTGGAAGTCAACAGACCGGACAGGAGTACAGCGCTCTCGACTTGCAGCCAGCTGATCTCGGATCCCTGGCCGCTCGAATGCGTCCGCGGCCCTACGGCTTCGAAAAGTATGAGTTCGACGGCGTGCTCATCTGCGCGAATAGGGAAAGCAGGGCGTGGCGACGGTCGTGCCTGCTGCCACAGCGCGGCGCCTCCGCCTGCGGCAACACCGAGCACGAAAGCCAGGAGGACTACGGCGGGTTGTCGCCACCGAGTCGGGACTCTCAGGAACAACGGTGGTCGAGAGGGGCCAACCTGCAGCGTCTCCGTCGACTGTTGCCCTGTGGGAACGCCCGGATCGCGCACAATTCGACCTTACGCGCGGCGGAACGGGGCCTCTCATGAATGCATGAGGTGTGTCGTGTCTGAGTCCCTGGTCATGGTGAGGCGACCGATGCTGGGATCCCTGTCCAGGTCCGCGGCGTCGGAGTGACTAGAGCAGGTGACGGCGAGAGGGGCGGTGACGTGGTTCAGGCAGCGGAGGCTCAGCGGGCTCGACGGCGGACGGCGGAGGCCCGACTGGCCACGGCGGCGGCCCGAGAGCGGGCCGCGGATCCGGCTCGTCAGGCTCGCCCGGCCGCGGTGGCGAATCAGGTCCGACGGCTGCAGCCCTGGAGGCGCGGCGCGCAGCCCTCGAGCTAGTCGCGGAGGCGGACGGGTCGTGCAGCGGAGGCCACGGCCAGCCGCATCGCCGCTCGGTCGGCGTGCCGGCGGCGGCGCTCCGCAAGACGCTGCGCGCCCATCTCATGAAGTCCGCAGCCACCGACGAGGGCGCCGAGCCCGCGGGCGATGCGCGGGCAACGGCACGACTGCTGTCACCGACGACACCTGAACGACGCAATCAAGGCGCAGGCCTGTCCAGGGACTGCACTTCGCCGCGCCATGTCTCCTTGCCGTCCACGAGCGCCAGCGCTCTGAAGCCGCACAGGAACCCGCCTGCAACGACCACCACAACGGTGTCTTTCAACAAGTGGAAGTCCCAGAGACCAAGTCGGTGCGCGAGGTAGACCACGGCCAACTGCCAAGCGATGACGAGCGCGACCATCGATTTTCGGCGCCAGGAAGGCTCGGATGACGCCCATGACGGCGCTCCCAACATCACCGCCGCGCGCGATCGACCACGCGATGCCCAGAAGGCCTACAGCGATCCACGTCAGCAGGGCGGCATCTCGCGACGTCAACTGTTCCGAGATGGATGCCACAGCCCGTGATAGCGAGGAGCCCCGGGCGCCGTGCGGCCAGCGCAAATATGTCAATTAGTCGGTTATGACGAGTCGAGACCGGAACGGCTGCACTGGATGCTGGTCGACGACGACTTCCCGCCCACGCTGCCTGCGTCGGCTGCCCTCAACCTGCGGCCCAGCGCCGAGCCCTGGGCGC
>JALYMZ010000238.1 GCA_030773435.1 Actinomycetota bacterium
ACAACGTGCGGCGGCACCATGTCCATGGTGCCGACGATGACGGAGGTGACAACTACCCGCGTCGAGGCCTGCGGTTCGGCAACGGCCATAGGGGCGTGTAGCCCGGCTCGCCCCGAGCCATGCGGTCGTTCGCCTCGGCGTTGTCCGCGACGACGTTCTCCACGAGCAGCTCGACGGCGTCCTGGCCGGGGGCCACGCAGTTGCCGTGCAGGCAGAGGAGCTTCGAGCCGTCCTGCCGCTCGACGGTCACGTCATCGGCAAGACGGGTTGCAACCTCCGCCGGACACCCGGCCTCGACCAGCCCGCGCTGCACGGCTTGGCGGACCGCTGGTGGCGCTGGCTGCAAGTCCTCAAGCACCGACGAAGGCTAACGCCGGCTTCCGGGCGTCCTCCTCGACTTTTGAGGGTCGGCACCTAGCTGGTGCGCCCCCAACGGCGTTGACGAGTCTGTGCGTCTTGCTGGTCGGACCAAATGACGAGCGCGCCGCCCCCCATGCACACGACCATCGCTCCGGCCTCCGTCGTAAACTCCCACGCCTCGTAAGTCTCGTCGGGCTGACACCGGAGGACCCCAGCATCGAAGGCGACCGCCAACGTCCCACTCTCGTCGACGCCCGCAGACACCACAGTCTCGTTCAGCAAGGGCAGGAGGAGCGCCAGACCAGCCAGGGACTGTGGCTCCTCGATCTCTGGTTCGTCGTCGAACCGTGTCGTCCCCGCCAGGCGCACGCAGGTGCCGTCGTCGAACAGCAGTTGTACGTCGCCCGCACTCACCCGCAGTTGCGCCAAGTACCGGCCAATGACGCCCGCTAGCAGCCGCGCCGACTGCTGCGAGTCGTTCGCCATGTGCGGCACGGTAGCGGCGGAAGGGCTGCACCGGTAGCGCCGGCTACCCGACCCGGGCCCGCCCCTCGCGACCGGCGGCCCGCCAGGCAGCCGTAGGCGCCCGTTCCCCACCTCGGCACCGGCGAGCGTAAGCGCCGTGCTGGACACTGGCCGCCGCTAGCGTCTGCTCCGCATGCCGTACCGACCCGACTTCTCGTCACACACACCCCGACCGTCCGTTGCCCGCTACAAGGACCGAGTCGGACGGCTGTACCGCGACGAGCGCGAGCTCGGCTTCGTACTTGTCCGGGTTCAGTCCTACTGCGAGCAGGTTGGCGGCCACCTCTGGTGGCGGCGCTGGTCCAGCCCTGAGGATGCGTTGGACCCCTGGACCATCATCGACGGCACGCTGTCCGACTCCTGGCTCCCCGCCGACGCTATCGACGATGAGTTGGCCGACTACGACGCAGGACGCTTCGACTACTACGCGGAGCTCCTGTGCGTCACCTGGACCGACCCTGACGAGTCCGAGCGGCTCCGTGAGCAGCACTTCGGCACGTAAGCGCCCGCTCCGCAGCTCCGGTGAGCCGGCCGCAGCCGAGGAGGGGCGCGGACGCGGTGGACGCTCGAGGGTCCTCCTGCGAAGGGACCAATCATGTCCGAGGACCTGCCCGCTGCCTTGTTCGACGCCTCTGACTTCGCCGCCGCTGGCTTCCTGGCCCGGTACCGCGAGCCGACCACCTGCGCCTACCGGCAGGATCTGCGGTGCTTCTGGCAGTGGTGCGCTGACCACCAGTTGGCGCTGGCGGCCAAGCGGCCGCACCTGGAGCTGTACCTGCGCCACCTCGAGCAGCGCGGCTACGCCCCAGCCACGGTCAGCCGCCGGCTGTCCACCGTCGCCGGCCTGTTCAGGTACGCCGTCATCGACGAGCTCGTTGCCAGCAACCCCACCCTGGCCGTCACCCGGCCGCACGTGCCCTGGGAGAGCTAGCACCGGACCGTGCTGCATCCGCTGGAGTTCGCCGCCGTCCTCACCACCGCCCGGCAGCACAGCCCGACCGCCCACGCGCTGGTCGCGCTGCTCGGCATGCTGGGCCTGCGGGTCACCGAGACCTGCACCGCCCAGATCAGCGACCTGCACGACGTCGGGGGCTACGAGGTGCTGCACGTGCTCGGCAAGGGCGCCAAGCCAGCCGACATCCCGCTGCCCATCCCCGTCCTGCGCGCTGTGCGAGCCGCCACCGACGGCCGCACCGCCGGCCCGATCCTGCAGTCCAAGACCGGCCAGGCGCTCACCCGCGGCGCAGCCAGCCGCCTGCTCGCCCGCGTCGTGGCGCAGGCCGGGATCAGCCACCCGGTCAGCCCGCACACCCTGCGCCCTCCGTGGACCCAGCTCTGGGCAACGACGTCGACCTCCTCATCCACGCCAGACCGGCTCAGTCACGGAGTGATGACGGATGACACCGGCGAGACCAGCGCCGGGCTCATGACCGGTGGCGCACGCCCCGCGGCAGAAGCGGACGTTTCAGGTCGGCAGCAAAACTCCGGTTCGCATGCGACCGAGCGCGAG
>JALYMZ010000239.1 GCA_030773435.1 Actinomycetota bacterium
GCGTCGGAGCGGGCCGGTCGAGCGCGGAGGGCAGCACGAACACCTAGCGGTCCAAGCGTTCCGGCCGCCCGGCGACCAGCCGCAGCAGCGCACCGACGCCCAGTGAGACACCAAGCGCGCGGGAGGCGCCGACCTGGTAGGCGGACGGCGCTCAGGTCCTCGGCCGGGCCGGCATAGGTCCAGGTGCTGGCGGGCGCGGAGGAGGCGCCGTGGCCGCCGAAGTGCCAGGAAGACCATGTCCCGGCGACCCCGCGAACGGTGTGGTCTCGGCGATGGAGCCCGCCTGCCCGTGCGGGAAGACGGTGGCTGGCTCGCCAGACCCGGTGATCAGGTAGTTGACGACGCTGTCGCCGGTTTGGAGCAGCGGCACCGATCCGGCGTCAGCCGTGGGTGAGGGAGCGGATCGTCGGGCGCACGTCCACCAGGTACACCAGCGCCGCGATCGTCCCGATCAGGTTCAGCAGGCTGATCGGGTGCCAGAACAGCATGTGCGCGACGAGGAAGCAGCCCAGCAGGATCAGCCAGAAGTTCTTGGTCTGCCGGTCCGCCGCCTCGAAGGCTTGGGCCGGACGGGAGAGCGCGTCAAGGCATGCGAAGGCCTTGGCGACGAACAGCGCGAACGTCGTGACCAGGAGGATGGTGCCCTGGACGTCGGCAAGGTCGAACACGTGACGATCGTACCGCGGGGGGGAACCCCTGCCTCTGCCCCGCGGCCGGCGTGGGCCTCACTCGGCCTGCGAGCGAGGCATACCCGACGGCCGCTCGTCGCCGGGTACGGCGGCCTCGTCGGGCTCGACCACGACCGGGGCGACAACCGGTTCCACGTCGACGGTCGGGACGACCTCCGGCAGGTCCGCCGGCACGTCCTCTGCCGACACGTCCTCTGCCAGATCCTCGGTCGCGCCACTCACCCCGTCCTCCGGTACGCCGGGCGTGAACCCTTCCCCCGCCGCCTGCCGGGACCGGCGGAATGAACCGTAGATCTCCAGCAGCACCTGCTTCTGCCGCTCGCTCAGCGCCGGGTCGGCCACAACCGCCAGCTCCACACAACCGGTGTTGTGGTCCTCGGCGTCGAGGATGCCGGCCCGGACGTACAGAGTCTCCGCGGAGACGCGCAGCGCCTTGGCGAGCTGTTGCAGCACCTCGGCCGACGGGCGGCGCAGGCCCCGCTCGATCTGGCTCAGGTAGGGGTTAGACACGCCGGCCAGCTCCGACAGCTGACGAAGCGACAGCCGCGCCTGGCGCCGCTGCTCGCGGAGGTACTCACCCAGTCCCTCGACGGTCTTGCCGACGCTCAGCTTCGCCACGACACCAGTCTGCTAGCAAAGGCAAGCGGAGCGCAAGCAAAAGCTAGCATACGCACCCACGCGATCGCGCCGAGAACCGGGAGGCGCGAGCGCCCTCACAGCGTGGCGCGGACGGCACCCACGGGGGTCCCGCCCCCCAGCACCGGCGCCGTGGCCTGCTCGTCGAGCACCGGGTGCTCGAGCCCGAGGCGCCTCAGCGCGGCCGCCATCACGACCGGTCGTGCCCGGGCGCCGCCGTCGAGTATCTTCAGGGCGACCGCCCGGCCGTCCGGCAGCCCGGTGGCGTAGACACCCTCCGCGCCGCCCTTGGCGACCGCACCCGGCAGGGCTCGCAGCAGCCGCGTCTCGTCCCGGCTGGTGCCGGAGGCGTACTCCGGGTGGCGCCGGTACGCCGCCGCGACCCGGCCCTCTGGCGACTCGGGGGACGCCACGGAAATCCGGCGGAACGCCGTGGCGAGCCCCCGCAGGGTGGTGGAGAACAGCGGCGCGCCGCAGCCGTCCACACCGACCGCCGTCACCGGGACCCCGGTGAGGTCCTCGACGGTGGCTCGGATCGCCACCTGCAGCGGATGAGCGGGGTCGCGGTAGGAGTCGAGGTCCCAGCCGTTCGTGACGCAGGTGGCGAGCATCGCGGCGTGCTTGCCGCTGCAGTTCATGAGGATCGGTGCCGGCGACACACCGCGCTGCAGGGCGTCGTCCCGGACACGCTCCTCCACCGGCAGCTCCGGCGGCGTCTGCAGTGCCGCCTCGGACAGCCCGGCGCCGGCCAGGATCCGGCGTACACCCTCGAGGTGGAAGTCCTCCGCCGAGTGCGAGGCCGCGGCCAGAGCCAGCAGCGCCGGGTCCAGAGCCAGTCCGCAGCGCAGCATCGCGACCGCCTGCATGGGCTTGTTCGCCGAACGCGGGAACATCGCCGACTCCACGTCACCGAGCGCCCACAGCACCGAGCCGTCATGGTTCAACGCGAGGACCGACCCGTGATGCCACCCCTCCACGAACCCGGAGCGGACGACCTCGGCGACGACCTGCGGTTCCGGCACGCCGCCCGACGCTACCCGCCGCGTCCCGCACCGACACGCCCGGGAGCACGGGCGCGCACCGCCGCCCCTGGCACAATCTGGCGCGTGCGGACGTCGGAGACTGCTTCCCCTGCTGCGCCCGCCCGGGCGGTGCAGTGGACCCCGGCGCCGCGCGAACTCGACGATCTCGAGCTGATCAGCATGGGCGCGGTCGCCGCGGACGGCTTCGCCGACGTCCGCGACGCCGGCCCCACCGAGCAGGTGGTGCCGATCTCGCTGACCGTGCCGGCCGACGTGGTCGCGCAGGCCCACGCCGCCGGCGGGACGCTCGAGCTCACCGATCCGGAGGGGGTGCCGCTGGCCACGGTCGACGTCACCGCCGCGTGGGCGGCCGGTGAGCCGGACTGCGCCAACGTCGCCGGCCCGGTGACCCCGCTCGTGCACCACGAGTTCGGACCGTTCCGCCGGCTCGTCCAGGCACCCGCCGACGTACGGCGCCGGTACGCCGGCACGCCACTTCTCGCCGTACCGGTCGTCGCGCCGCTCACCGACACCGCCATCGGCGAGATCAACCGGGCCGCCGGCGCACCCGGTGGCACGGTGCCGCTGCTGCTGGTGTACGTCGGTGCGGGCAGCCCCCGCGGGGTGTCCGCGGCGGGCCTGGTGCGCGCCACGCTCGCCGCCGCAACGCGGGTGCCGCGGGCCGTCGTGGTCGCCGTACCGGTAGCTCGCCGGGACGCCGACGCGCACGATGCGTGGTTTCGCGAGCACGTCGCGAGCCGCTACGGCGACGCCGTGCTGCACTACCGCAACGACGGACCCCTGCCCGCGGACGTCGCCGCGGTCGTCGACCGCGACCGCCCACCACCGCACCGCCGAGGGGTGGTGGTGCTGTTCACCGGGCTGTCCGGCTCCGGCAAGTCCACGTTGGCGCGCGCCGTGCATGACGTCGTGCTGGAGCGCGGCGACCGCACCGTCACCTCGCTGGACGGCGACGTCGTGCGCCGGCACCTGTCGGCGGGGCTGGGGTTCTCGCGGGCCGACCGGGAGACCAACGTGCGACGGATCGGCTGGGTGGCGGCGGAGATCAGCCGGCACGGCGGCGTGGCGATCTGCTCACCGATCGCGCCGTTCGACCAGACCCGCAAGGAGGTGCGCCGCATGGTTGAAGACGCCGGTGGCGGGTTCGTCCTCGTGCATGTCGCGACCCCTCTGGAGGAGTGCGAGCGCCGGGACCGCAAGGGCCTGTACGCGCGGGCCCGGGCCGGGGAGATCCCCGACTTCACCGGGATCAGCTCGCCGTACGAGGTCCCGACCGACGCCCGGGTGCGCGTCGACACCACCGGCCGCACGGTCGAGGCGGCGCTCGCCGAGGTGCTACAGGCGCTGTACGACGACGGCTGGCTGCGGCCGCCGGTGACCTCAGGAGAGCCGCGGTGACCGAGCTGCTGACCCAGGACGCCGTCTCGATCCTGCTCGTCTCGTTCCTGGTCGGGATCGTCGTGGGGCTCACCGGGATGGGCGGGGGGGCGCTGATGACGCCGGCGCTGATCTTCCTCGGGGTCAACCCCACGGCTGCGGTGGCCAACGACTTGGTCGCCGCAGCGGTGAACAAGAGCGTCGGCGCGGCGGTGCACTGGCGGCAGGGCTCGCCGAACCTGCGGTTGGCCGGGTGGCTCATCGCCGGCTCGGTGCCGACCGCGTTCGCCGGTGCCTTCATCGTGCAGGCGGTGGGCGCCAGCGCAGAGCAGGAGTCGTTCGTCAAGGTCGCCATCGGATGCGCGCTGCTGCTCACCGCGACGACCTACACGCTGCGGACCTACCTGCAGCTGCGCGAGGCCACCTCCGGACGCCCGCCGCGCCGCCAGCACGTCGTCGTCCGCCCGCTTCCCACGCTCCTGGTCGGCGCGCTCGGCGGCCTGCTCGTGGGGATCACGTCGGTGGGGTCGGGGTCGCTGATCATGGTGGCACTGCTGCTGCTGTATCCGGCGCTGCAGGCGGTCAAGCTCGTCGGCACCGACCTGGTGCAGGCCGTGCCGCTGGTGCTGTCGGCCGCGATCAGCCACGTGCTGGTCACGGGAATCGACTGGGCGGTGCTGCTGCCGCTAGTGCTCGGCGGCACGCCGGGCACGTTCCTGGGCTCGCGGATCGCGCACTGGGTGTCGCAGACCGTGGTCAAGCGCGGCATCGTGATCGTCCTCACGCTGACCGGGCTGACGCTGCTCGGCGTACCCCCGCAAGCGGTCGGGGTCACCGGCGCGGCGCTGCTCATCCTCGGGCCGCTGGCGTGGGGCGGCGTACGACGGGCGCACGGACTGGCGCCGTTCGAGACCATCGGCAGTGGAAACGGCTCGCCGAACGGACCGGTGAACAGACCCGGCGCCGAGCGCGACGCGCCTCGTCGCCACGAGGCCGGCGCGCAGGAGCCTCGGTAGGATGGCGCCTGCTCGCGACCCGGGAGGACCCCGCACCTGATGACGACGACGCACGCCGACTACCGGCTCAGCCAGCTCGACGAGCTCGAGGCCGAGTCGATCCACATCTTCCGCGAGGTCGCCGCGGAGTTCGAGAAGCCGGTGCTGATGTTCTCCGGCGGCAAGGACTCCATCACGATGATGCGGCTGGCGGAGAAGGCGTTCTACCCGGCGAAGATCCCGTTCCCGGTGCTCCAGGTCGACACCGGGTTCGACTTCCCCGAGGTCCTGGACACGCGCGACCGCTGGGTCAGCCGTCTCGGCGTACGCCTGATCGTCGCCTCGGTCGAGCAGGCGATCCGGGACGGGGTGGTGGTCGACGACGGCAAGACCAGCCGCAACCGGCTGCAGATCGGCACCCTGCTCAACGCCATCGAGGAGGAGGGGTTCACCGCAGCCTTCGGCGGGGGCCGCCGCGACGAGGAGAAGGCCCGCGCAAAGGAGCGCGTCTACTCGCACCGCGACGAGTTCGGGCAGTGGGACCCCAAGAACCAGCGCCCCGAGCTGTGGTCGCTGTACAACGGCCGGCTCCGCGAGGGCGAGCACATGCGGATCTTCCCGCTGTCGAACTGGACCGAGCTCGACGTCTGGCACTACATCGGGCAGGAGCAGATCGAGATCCCCTCGATCTACTTCGCGCACCGGCGCCGAGTGTTCGAGCGGGACGGCATGCTGCTGTCGGCCGGAGACTTCGCCGAGACCAAGCCGGGCGAGACGGTGTCGGAGCGAACGGTGCGGTTCCGCACCGTCGGTGACATGACCCTGACCGGCTGCCTGGAGAGCACCGCCAGCACGGTCGCCGAGATCATCGAGGAGATCGCCGTCGCCCGGGTCACCGAGCGCGGCGCGACCCGTGGTGACGACCGGTTCAGCGAGGCCGCCATGGAGGACCGCAAGAAAGAGGGCTACTTCTGATGACCGTGCCTGCTTCCTCCGCCTCCGCCCAGCCGTCGATGGACCTGCTGCGGTTCGCCACCGCAGGGTCGGTCGACGACGGCAAGTCGACGTTGATCGGCCGGCTCCTGCTGGACTCCAAGGCGATCTTCGAGGACCAGCTGGAGGCGGTCGAACGCACGTCGCAGTCGCGCGGGTACGACTACACCGACCTGGCGCTGCTCACCGACGGCCTGCGCTCCGAGCGAGAGCAGGGCATCACCATCGACGTTGCCTACCGCTACTTCGCAACCCCGCGCCGCAAGTTCATCATCGCGGACACCCCCGGGCACATCCAGTACACGCGAAACATGGTGACGGGCGCCTCGACGGCCGACCTCGCGATCGTGCTCGTGGACGCCCGCAAGGGCCTGGTCGAGCAGAGCCGGCGGCACGCTTTCCTCGTCACGCTCCTCCGGGTGCCGCACCTCGTCG
>JALYMZ010000240.1 GCA_030773435.1 Actinomycetota bacterium
CGGGGTCGGAGACGGGACGGCCGCCGGGGAGCAGGCCGGGCAGGCAACCGGTCTCCAGGGCACCCCGCTCACCTGCCCGGCGCGGCACCCACGCCAGCCGGCCCCCGGTGGCGCGGGCCAGCCGCAGCGCGGCGGATACGGCGCCGGGGACGGTGGCGAGCCGCTCCCCCACCAGGATCACCCCGCCGGCGTCGAGTGCGAGCCCCCCGTCGTCGGCGAGGGCGGTGATCGCGGCGACCTCGTTCCCCGGTGCGGTGCGTACGAGCTGGCCGCCGAGCTTGGCCAGTCCCCGCGACGTGTACGGGGCCACGGCGTAGACCCGGGCACCGTGCTTGCGGTGCGCCTTGCGGAGCCGCAGGAACACGATCGGGGACTCCTCCTCCGGCTCGAACCCGAGAAGCACCACCGCGGTGGCCTGCTCGAGGTCGGCGTATGTCACCGGGGACCGGGTCACGACGTGTGCAGCGAGGAAGTCGGCCTCCTCCGCCGAGTGCGGGCGCGCGCGGAAGTCGACGTCGTTGGTGCCCAGCACCGCCCGGGCGAACTTGGCGTAGGCGTAGGCGTCCTCGCCGGTGAGCCGGCCGCCCGGCAGTACGCCGACGTCCGTGCCGGCCGCGGCCAGACCACGCGCCGCGGCCGCGAAGGCCTCCGGCCACGACGCCGGCCGCAGCGTCCCCGTCTCGTCGTCACGCACCAGCGGGGAGGTGAGCCGGTCCGGCTGACGGGCGTAGTTGAAGGCGAAGCGGCCCTTGTCGCAGTTCCACTCCTCGTTGACCTGCGGGTCGTCGCCGGCGAGCCGGCGCATCACCTTCCCGCGCCGGTGGTCGGTGCGCAACGCGCAGCCGGAGGCGCAGTGCTCGCAGACGCTGGGCGTGGAGACGAGGTCGAACGGACGTGCCCGGAAGCGGTACGCCGCGCTGGTGAGGGCGCCGACCGGGCAGATCTGAATCGTGTTGCCGGAGAAGTAGGACTCGAACGGCTCCTTCTCGTAGATGCCGACCTGCTGCAGCGCACCCCGCTCGACCAGCGCAATGAACGGGTCGCCGGCGATCTGCTCCGAGAACCGGGTGCACCGGGCGCACAGCACGCACCGCTCCCGGTCCAGCAGTACCTGGGCCGAGATGCTGATCGGCTTCGCGAACGTGCGCTTGACCTCGGTGAACCTCGACTCACCCCGGCCGTTCGACATCGCCTGGTTCTGCAGCGGGCACTCGCCGCCCTTGTCGCACATCGGGCAGTCCAGCGGGTGGTTGATCAGCAGCAGCTCCATCACGCCCTGCTGCGCCTTGTCGGCAACCGCCGACGACGCCTGTGTGCTGACCACCATGCCGGGCGCGACAGGCAGCGTGCAGGAGGCCTGCGGCTTCGGGATCGGCCGGCCGTTACCGGCGTCCGGGACCTCGACCAGGCACTGTCGGCAGGCACCGACCGGGTCCAGCAGCGGATGGTCGCAGAAGCGCGGGATCTGTACGCCGACGAGCTCGGCCGCGCGGATCACGAGGGTCCCCTCCGGCACGCTGACCTCGACGCCGTCGATGGTGACGGTGACGAGGTTCTCCGGCGCGGCGTCGGGCCGGCCGGCCGGGGACGTGCCCGCAGCGGTGGTCTGGACGGTCACGCGGTCACCCCCGAGGCCGGTGCGGTGGCGAAGGCGGTGGTGGCGGCCGGGTCGAACGGGCACCCGCCGCGCTCGAGGTGCGCGAGGTACTCCTCGCGGAAGTACTGGATCGAGGACGTGATAGGGCTGGTGGCACCGTCACCGAGGGCGCAGAAGGAACGGCCCAGGATGTTGTCGCACAGGTCGAGCAGCAGTTCCAGGTCGTCCTCGCTGCCCTGTCCCCGTTCCAGGCGGTGCAGGGTCTGCACCAGCCACCAGGTGCCCTCCCGGCACGGGGTGCACTTGCCGCAGGACTCGTGTTTGTAGAACTCCGTCCAGCGCAGGACCGCCCGCACGACGCAGGTGGTCTCGTCGAAGATCTGCAGCGCCTTGGTGCCCAGCATCGACCCGGCGGCGGCGATCCCCTCGTAGTCCAGCGGCACGTCGAGGTGCTCGGCGGTCAAGATCGGCGTGGACGACCCGCCCGGTGTCCAGAACTTCAGTCGGTGACCGGCCCGCACCCCGCCGGCGAGCTCCAGCAGCTGGCGCAGTGTGATGCCGAGCGGCGCCTCGTACTGCCCCGGCGTGGTCACGTGGCCGGACAGCGAGTACAGCGTCATGCCCTTGCTCTTCTCGGTGCCCATCGAAGCGAACCAGTCCGCGCCGTGGCGCACGATGGACGCCACGGAGGCGATCGATTCGACGTTGTTGATCACGGTCGGTGCCTCGTACAGCCCGGCGACGGCCGGGAACGGGGGGCGCAGCCGCGGCTGGCCGCGCCGACCCTCGAGGGAGTCCAGCAGCGCGGTCTCCTCGCCGCAGATGTACGCCCCGGCGCCGGCGTGCACGATCACCTCCAGGTCGAAGCCGGAGCCCAGGACGTCGGTGCCGAGGTAGCCGGCCAGGTATGCCTCCTGCACCGCGCGCTGCAGCCGGCGCACGACGTGCAGCACCTCACCACGCACGTAGATGAACGCGTGGTTTGCCCGGATGGCGTACGCCGAGATGACCACGCCCTCGATCAGCGTGTGCGGCGACGCGAGCATCAGTGGAATGTCCTTGCATGTGCCCGGCTCGGACTCGTCGGCGTTGACCACGAGGTAGTGCGGCCGCGGCCGCTCGCCCTCCTTGGGTTTCGGGATGAAGCCCCACTTCATGCCGGTGGGAAAGCCGGCGCCACCGCGGCCGCGCAGGCCGGACTCCTTCACCAGGGCGATCAGGTCGTCCGGCTTCCGGTTCAGGGCGGTCCGCAGCGCGGCGTACCCGCCCGCCTGCTCGTAGGCCTCGAGCGTCCAGGCGCGCTCCTGGTCCCAGTTGTCGGTCAGCACCGGCGTCAGCAGGTCGGTCATCGGCTGTCGTCCTCCTCCGCGCGCGGCGCCTGCCAGCCCCGCTCTCGGGCGATGGCCAGCCCGGCGAGCGACGCCGGCCCGGCGGCGGGGCCGTCGTCGGCGAGGTCGTCGGGGAAACCGGCGAGCACCCGCTCGGCCTGCCGCCAGGTGCAGATGCGCGGCCCTCGGGTGGAGCGCACCTCCTCGCCGGCCCGCAGCCGGTCGACGACCTCCACGGCGCGCTGCGGCGTCATGTTGTCGAGGAACTCCCAGTTCACCATCACCACCGGCGCGTAGTCGCAGGCGGCGTTGCACTCGACGTGCTCCAGCGTGATGCGGCGGTCGTCGGTGGTTTCGTCGTTGCCCACCCCGAGGTGCTCGCGGAGCCGGCCGAAGATCGCGTCTCCGCCGAGGACCGCGCACAGCGTGTTGGTGCAGACGCCGACGTGGTAGTCGCCGACCGGTCGCCGCTTGTACATCGTGTAGAAGGTGGCGACCGCGGCGACCTCCGCCGCGCTGAGGCCGAGCAGCTCGGCGCAGGCCTCGATGCCGGCCGGTGTGACGCAGCCCTGCACGCTCTGCACCAGGTGCAGCATCGGCAGCAGCGCCGAGCGCGGCTGCGGGTAGCGCTCCGCGATCTGCCGCAGCTCCGCCCAGGTGGTCTCGTCGAGCGAGCTGGTGGCCGCGTCGACGACCGGCGTGGCCGCGTTGTCATCACCCGCGCTGCTCATCAGCGGTCCACCCCTCCCATCACTGGGTCGAGGCTGGCCACCGAGACGACCACGTCGGCGATCTGGCCGCCCTCGGTCATCACCGACGTGCACTGCAGGTTCGTGAAGGAGGGGTCACGGAAGTGCGCCCGGAACGGGTGGGTGCCGCCGTCGCTGACCAGGTGGCAGCCGAGCTCGCCGCGCGGGGACTCCACCGGCACGTACGCCTGTCCCGCCGGCACCCGGAACCCCTCGGTGACGAGCTTGAAGTGGTGGATCAGCGCCTCCATCGACTCACCCATGATGCGGCGGACGTGGTCCAGGGAGTTGCCCATGCCGTCGTTGCCGACCGCGAGCTGGCTGGGCCAGGCGATCTTCTTGTCGGCGACCATGACCGGTGCGCCCTCCAGGCGGGCCAGCCGGTCGGCGCACTGCTGGACGATGCGCAGCGACTCATGCATCTCCTGCAGCCGGATCCGGAAGCGGCCGTAGGCGTCGGCGGTGTCCCAGGTGATCACGTCGAAGTCGTAGCTTTCGTAGCCGCAGTACGGCTGCGTCTTGCGCAGGTCCCACGGGTATCCGGTCGCCCGCAGGATCGGGCCGGACGCACCCAGGGCGAGACAGCCGGCGAGGTCGAGGTGGCCGACGCCCTCCAGCCGCCCGCGGAAGATCGGGTTGGCGTTGCACAGGTCGGCGTACTCCTGCAACCGCCGCTCGAAGATCTTGATGAACTCGCGGATCTGCTCCAGCGCGCCTGGTGGCATGTCTTGCGCCACGCCCCCCGGCCGGATGAACGCGTGGTTCATGCGCAGGCCGGTGATGAGCTCGAACAGGTCCAGCACCATCTCCCGCTCACGGAAGCCGATCGTCATGACGGTGAGCGCCCCGATCTCCATGCCGCCGGTGGCGATCGCCACCAGGTGGGAGGAGATGCGGTTGAGCTCCATCAGCAGCACCCGCATCGCCTGGGCCTTCTCGGGGATGTCGTCCTCGATGCCCAGCAGCCGCTCGACCCCGAAGGAGTACGTCGCCTCGTTGTAGAACGGGGAGAGGTAGTCCATGCGGGTGCAGAAGGTCACGCCCTGGATCCAGCTCCGGTACTCCATGTTCTTCTCGATGCCGGTGTGCAGGTAGCCGACGCCGCACCGGGCCTCGGTCACCGTTTCACCGTCGAGCTCGAGGATGAGCCGCAGCACGCCGTGGGTCGAGGGGTGCTGCGGGCCCATGTTCACGACGACGCGCTCCTCGGCGTTGTCCGCGATGCCGGCCACGACCGTGTCCCAGTCCTGGCCGGTGACCGTGTAGACGGTGCCGCCGGTCGTGTCGTGCGCGGACGCGTACGGGTCGTCGGTGCGCGTCGAGTCGGCGTGGCTCATCAGTGGTAGGACCTCCGCTGGTCGGGCGGCGGCACCGTCGTGCCCTTGTACTCCACGGGGATGCCGCCGAGCGGGTAGTCCTTGCGCTGCGGGTGGCCGGGCCAGTCGTCCGGCATCTCGATCCGGGTGAGGGCCGGGTGCCCGTCGAAGACGATGCCGAAGAAGTCGTAGGTCTCGCGCTCGTGCCAGTCGTTGGTCGGGTAGACCGCCACGATTGAGGGGATGTGCGGGTCGGCGTCGGGGCAGGCGACCTCAAGGCGGATCCGCCGGTTATGCGTCATCGACAGCAGGTGGTAGACCGCATGCAGCTCGCGCCCGGTCTCGGCGGGGTAGTGGACGCCGGACACCCCGGCGCAGAACTCGAACCGCAGGCCGGGGTCGTCGCGCAGCTGCCGCACCACGGCGAGCAGGTGCTGGCGCCGTACGAAGAAGGTGATCTCGCCGCGGTGCACCACAACCTTCTCGATCGCCTCTGCGAAGCCGTCCGGCGTCAGTGCCCCCTCCAGCCGGTCCGCGACGTCGTCGAACCATCCGCCGTACGGCCGGGTGGCCGGTCCGGGCAGCGCGATGGCACGGCGCAGCCCGCCGTAGCCACTGGTGTCGCCGCTGCCGGTGGTGCCGAATGCGCCACGCCGGACCTCCACCACCTCGAGCAGCGTCGTGCCGGTCTCCTGCTGCGGCGTGAGGTTCTCCGGCATCCGCTCGGTGAAGCCCTCCGCGGCGGGGTCCTTCGCCGGCGTGCCGGGGGTCCGGTCCTCGACGTTGCTGGACTCGGTCGCGCCGGCGCTGCCGGTGCCACCGGGGTCGGAGGCCTGGTCCTCGACGCGGTGCGGTACGTCGTCTCGTTGCTCCGTCACCGCAGCAGCCCCTCCATCTGCCCGCCGTACATCTGGGGGGGCGGCACGGAGGCCAGCGCGGCGCTCTCCAGGTCCTCGATCTCGGCCTGGCGGTGCGCTCCGAGCTTGGACCGCTGGATCTGCTCGTGCAGCTTCAGAATCGAGTGCATGAGCATCTCCGGTCGCGGCGGGCACCCGGGGAGGTACATGTCGACCGGCACCACGTGGTCGACGCCCTGCACGATCGCGTAGTTGTTGAACATGCCGCCGCTGGACGCACAGACCCCCATCGCCAGTACCCACTTCGGGTTCGGCATCTGGTCGTAGATCTGCCGCAGCACCGGCGCCATCTTCTGACTCACCCGGCCGGCCACGATCATCAGGTCCGCCTGGCGCGGCGAGGCCCGGAACACCTCCATGCCGAAGCGGGCGAGGTCGTAGCGCGGGCCGCCGGTCGTCATCATCTCGATCGCACAGCACGCGAGCCCGAACGTCGCCGGCCACAGCGACGCCTTGCGGAAGTATCCGGCGAGCCCCTCGACCGTCGAGAGGAGCACGCCGGAGGGGAGTTTCTCTTCGATACCCATGTCTGTCCTCAGCTCGCTTGGTCCGCGGTCAGTCCCACTCCAGGCCGCCGCGCCGCCACACGTAGGCGTACGCGACGAACACGGTGAGTAGGAAGAGCACCATCTCGACCAGTCCGAACAGACCTAGGGCGTCGAAGCTGACCGCCCATGGGTACAAGAAGATGATCTCGATGTCGAAGATGATGAACAGCATCGCGGTGATGTAGTACTTCACCGGGAACCGGCCACCGCCGACCGGCTGCGGGGTCGGCTCGATGCCGCACTCGTAGGAGTCCAGCTTGGCCCGGTTGTAGCGCCGTGGCCCGGTGAGGTAGCTCATCAGGATCGAGAAGATCGCGAACCCCGCGGCCAGCAGCGCGAGGCCCAGGATCGGCACGTACAGGTCCACGCCGGCTACTCCCCTCTCATGCCGCCGGTGCGATCCGGCTCATCGCGTTGATGACACGGTCCATTGCGTCACCGCCGCGGGGGTCGGTGAGGTTGGCCAGCAGCTTCAGCGTGAACTTCATCAGCAGCGGTCGAGGCAGCCCGTGGCGGGTGCCGTACCGCATGACCTGAGGGTGGCCGATGAGCTGTGCAAACAGCCGGCCGAGGGTGTAGTAGCCGCCGTACTCCCGTTGCAGGGCCGTCGGGTACGCCCGTAGCGCGCGCTCCCTCGCCTGACCGTCGGGTCGGGCCATGGCCTGCGCCACCACCTCGGCCGCGAGTGCACCGGACTCCATGGCGTAGGCGATGCCCTCGCCGTTGAACGGGTTCACCATGCCGCCGGCATCGCCGAGCAGCAGCACGCCGTCGCCGTAGTGCGGCTTGCGGTTGAACCCCATCGGCAGCGCGGCACCACGGATCTCGCCGACCCGGTTCTCGTTCCGGAACCCCCACTCCGGCGGGGTGCTGAGCAGCCAGCGCTGCAGCACGTCCTTGTAGTCCACCTTGCCGAACGCGGGGGAGGTGTTGAGGATGCCCAGGCCGACGTTGGCGGTGCCGTCGCCGACGCCGAAGATCCAGCCGTAACCGGGAAGCAGCCTCGATCCCCGAGCGCCGGGTGCGCCGTCCCACAGCTCCAGCCACGACTCGAGCCAGTCGTCGTCGTGACGCGGGCTGCGGAAGTAGGTGCGGACGGCGACCCCCATCGGCCGGTCGTCGCGCTTGTGCCAGTCCATGGCGAGGGCGAACCGCGCCGAGCTGCCGTCGGCGGCCAGCACCACGGGCGCACGAAAGGCGACCTCGTCACCGGCCTTGCGGCCCTGGTCGTCGACCGGCCGTGCCGTGACACCGATCACGCGGCCGCTTCGCTCGTCCCGGAGCGGACCGGTGACCGACGTGCGCTCGAGCAGCCGGGCGCCGGACTTCTGCGCCCGCTGGGCGAGGATCTCGTCGAAGTCGAGCCGGGTGCGCACCAGCCCAAAGGACGGGAACTCGGCCAGGTCCGGCCACGGCAGCTCCAGCTGGTGTCCCGCGCCCTTGATCCGCAGGCCGTGATTGCGGATCCACGCCGGGTCGTCGAGGTCGATTCCCACCCGGATCAGCTGGCGGACCCCTCGGGGAGTGAGGCCGTCGCCGCAGACCTTCTCCCGGGGGAAGGCCGCCTTCTCCAGCAGCAGGACGTCAACGCCGGCTGAGGCGAGGTGGTACGCCGCGGTGGACCCTGCCGGGCCGGCACCGACCACGATGACGTCGGCCACGATGACGTCGGCCTGCCGCTCATCGGCGGGAGTCCGAGTCATAGGGGCTACCTCACTTCGCGGTGCGGGTGTCCGCGGGCTGGCCTTGTTACTTCGTGAAATCCTTCACGAGCGCCGGTCGACGTCAGTGTATGTGCTATGTCCCAGCCACGCGACTCGGTCACACGGCCGCTCGCCACGGTGCAGCGCCACGATTCCCCCGGACAGGTTGCGCCACGCCACCCGTGACCACCCGGCCCGGACCAGGCGCTGCGCCAGCGCCGTCTGGCCGGGCCAGGCCTGGATCGACTCGGAGAGATAGGTGTACGCGTCCGGGCTGGACGACACCGCTCGAGCGACCCGCGGCAGCGCCCGAAGGAGGTAGCCGAGATACAGCCCCCGAAACGGCGCCCAGCCGGGATGGCTGAACTCGCACACCACCAGGCGTCCACCCGGGCGGGTGACCCGCAGCATCTCCGTCAGCGCCACGTCGGGGTCGGCGACGTTGCGCAGACCGAAGGAGATCGTCACCGCGTCGAAGACCCCGTCGGCGAACGGCAGCCGGAGCGCGTCGCCGGTGGTGAACGGGGACGTCGGTCGGCGCCGCTTGCCGACCCGCAGCATGCCCGTGGAGAAGTCGCAGGGCACGACGTAGGCACCGGCGCGGGAGAACGGCACGCTCGACGTGCCGGAGCCGGCGGCGAGGTCGAGGACCCGCTCCCCGGGGCGCGGGTGCACCGCGGCGACGACCGCGCGACGCCAACGCCGGTCCTGGCCCAGCGACAGCACGTCGTTGGTGAGGTCGTACCGGTCGGCGACCCGGTCGAACATGGCGGCCACCTCGCGGGGATCCTTGTCCAGGCCGGCGCGGGTCACGGCGCCACCCTCGCACGCCGGGCCGCTGGGGTGTCGGCGGGTCGTACGCTGTGGCGTCGTGAGGACCCCGGCGGACCGCGCGCCGCACGCCAGTCCCCTGGTGGTGCGCAGCACCGCCGTGGACGACCCTGGCCCCCTGCTCGCTCTGCTGCCGCCGCAGCAGCCGGTGGCGTGGATGCGCCGGGACGAGGGGCTGGTCGGCTGGGGAGTGGCGGCGCGGTTCGACACCCGCGGCGCCGACCGGTTCGTGGCGGCGGAACGCTGGTGGGAGGAGGTCGCGGCCACGGCCGTGGTCCGCGACGAGGTCGCACGTCCGGGCAGCGGGCTGGTCGCCTTCGGCTCGTTCGGGTTCGCCGACGACCCCGGGACGTCCCTGCTCGTCGTGCCCGAGACCGTGGTGGGGCACCGCCGCGGGCCGACGGGCGAGCGCTGGTGGGTCACGACCGTCGGGTCCGCGGCCCTCCGCCCGACTCCACGCCTGACCGCAGCATCGGCCGCGCTGCCTCCACAGGACGTCGTGTTCACCGACGGCGCCATGCCGGGCGCGCAGTGGGAGTCGGTGGTGAAGGCCGCGGTTCGGCGCATCGAGGCCGGCGAGGTCGAGAAGGTGGTGCTGGCCAGGGACCTCGTCGCGCAGACCGGTGGCCCGGTCGACGTGCGGTGGCCCCTCCACCAGCTGACCGAGCGCTACCCCAGCTGCTGGACGTTCCACGTCGGCGGGTTGTTCGGGGCGACGCCGGAGATGCTCGTGCGCCGTGAGCGTGGGCTGGTCACCTCCCGGGTGCTGGCCGGCACCATCCGGCGCACCGGCGACGACGCCCGCGACCTGGCGCTGGCGGCGTCGCTGGCACGGTCAAGCAAGGACCTCGAGGAGCACGAGTACGCCGTCCGCTCGGTCGCCGACGCGCTGGCGCCGCACTGCACGAGCATGAACGTCCCCGAGACGCCGTTCGTGCTCCACCTGCCCAACGTCATCCACCTCGCCACCGACGTCACCGGCGTGATCCAGGACCGGGCGACGTCACTGGCGCTGGCCGCGGCACTGCACCCCACCGCGGCGGTGGGCGGCACGCCGACCGCGGGCGCCTTGGCGCTGATTTCGGAGCTGGAGGGCATGGACCGGGGCCGGTACGCCGCCCCGGTGGGGTGGATGGACGCGTCCGGTGACGGCGAGTGGGGCATCGCGCTGCGCTGCGCCGAGGTCGACGACAGCTCGGTGCGGCTGTTCGCCGGCTGCGGCATCGTGGCCGGCTCCGACCCCGGGGCGGAGCTGGCCGAGGCGCAGGCGAAGCTCGTGCCGGTCCGTGACGCGCTGGAGCGCTGACTCGACCGCAGTTGGCCTGCGGGCAACCGGATTCGGGTCTGCCCGACCGGAATCTGGGTCGGCAAGGCCCGACTTGGCTCGGGAAGCGCTGGGCCGGCCCGGCTCGGCTGCGGCAGGAATCCCCGCCGGCCGCTGGTCCCCGCAGCGTGATGCGTGTGATGCGTGTGATGCGCTATCGTATGCATCATGCGCACCACGGTGTCGATCTCGGATGAGCTGCTCGCGGCTGCCAAGGAACGGGCCCGCGCTACCGGGCAGTCGCTGGGCGCCGTGATCGACGCTGCGCTGCGCCGGGAGCTGTTCAGTGCCCACCCCGACGCTGAGCGGCCCGAGGTCCCCGTGTTCTACGGTGGACGCGGCCCGCGCCCCGGCATCGACCTGACCTCGAACCGGTCGCTGCACGAGGCGCTCGACGAGGGCGTGCCGGTGCACGCCCGGCGCTGACCGTGCAACTGCTCGACGTCAACGTCGTCGTGGCCGCACACCGGGCGGACCATCCGCTCCACGCCGACATCCGTGCCTGGTTCGACGACCTGCTCGCCGGTGACGAGGTCTTCACGGTGCCCACGGTCGTGTGGGGCTCCTTCCTGCGCGTGGTCACCCACCGCCGGATCTTCGAGGTTCCGACCCCCCTGGCCGAGGCCTTCGCCTTCGTCGAGGCGATCTGCGCGCAACCGCACTACCTGCCGACCAGTCCCGGTCGCCGCCATGTCGCCGTACTGCGGCGGCTCTGTGAAGAGGTGGACGCGGTCGGCGATCTGGTGCCGGACGCGGTCGTCGGCGCCGTGGCGGTCGAGCACGGCTGTGAGGTCGTCACCCTCGACAGAGACTTCGCCCGGTTCTCGTCCGTCCGCCACCGACGCCCGGCACCGGCGTGACCGGATGCCGACCGCTGCCCACGGGGCCGGGCACTGCGACACCGGTCCACGAGGGGCGCCGCGACGGCCGATGGCACGCCTGCCGGGCCGGCGTGCTGGCGAAGGTGAACCAGGTCGTTTCCAGCGACAACCGCAGAGACGGACCGACCTGGTTGCGGCAGACTGCTGAGATGCCGGTCGACCGCGGGTTCGACGAGCTGCTGGAAGAGGGGATGGCGCTGGACGTGGCGACCCGCTGGGGCGCTGGGCTGCTTCCGGGCCGATAGCTGCCCTCGCCGCCACCGTGGAGGTGGCGCGACCTGGCCGAGCCGCACCTGCGCACGGCGCACTGCCTCCTGGACATGGGCACCGGTGACGGCAGCGCGCTTCTCGGTCTCGCGCCGCTGCCGACCC
>JALYMZ010000241.1 GCA_030773435.1 Actinomycetota bacterium
GGCAGCGCCGGCAGGCGCGGAACCCGGCGGCTTGCGCGGCCGCGGCGCTGGGGTAGAAGCACACGTTGTCGCGGCGCGGTGTCACCGCCGGGCAGGACGGGCGGCAGTAGATCCCGGTCGTGCGCACGGCGGTGTAGAAGACGCCGTCGAAGCGGCGGTCGCGGCTCCTGACCGCTCGGTAGCAGCGCTCGGTGTCGGCGACCGCGGGGACCGGCATGCCGACCATGCTGCCGCAGCGACAACGTCGGGGCTAGCGGGAATCGGACCTGCAGCGCTCTGGCCGGGAAGACCCCTCCGACCACGTGTCCGCAAGCCGGAGAGGGCTTTTCCCTCGGTAGCCCCGACGGGATTCGAACCCGCGCTACCGCCTTGAGAGGGCGGCGTGCTAGGCCACTACACAACGGGGCCGCGAGAACTGGACACTACCAGGGCTCGGGGGCCGAGCCGCCGGCACGGCGCCAGTCGCTGGGGTACTAGGACTCGAACCTAGACTAACGGAGCCAGAATCCGTCGGGCTGCCAATTACCCCATACCCCATGGGACGGCGGCCCCGCGCGGAGCCGCCGGTCGAGGATACCGGAGCCGTCCGCGGCCAGCCACAGCCCGTACCGCGCCACCGGGGCCGACACTCAGGCGGCCGCGGACGCGGCAGCACTGCCGGTCCGGCGGGCGACCGGATGCCGACGGCACCACCACACCACCAGGCCCGCGTACCCGAGGAGCTGCAGGCTGTCGACCGCCAGGACGCCCCAGCTTGCGTCCGCGGTCGCCAGCGTCGTGGACAGGCTGCCCGTCGCCGCCGCCACGCCGAGCGCGACCACGTTGTTGACCACGTGCAACGCGATGCCGGCCTCGAGGCCGCCGCTGTAGAGCACGAGGACGCCGGCCGTCAGCCCGAACAGGAACCGGTCGAGGAACAGGGGCAGGTTCTGGGAGCCATGCGCCAGCGCGAACAATCCGGAGGTCAGCAGCAGCGTGAACCACGGCGACCGAACCAGCGCGCCGAAACCCTGCAGCAGGTAGCCGCGGAACAGATACTCCTCCCCCGCCGACTGCAGCGGTGTCGTCAGCGCGATCACGATCAGGAAGGCGACCGTGGTCGCAGCCGTCGCACCACGGCCCTCCGCCGCCGTGTCGCCGCCGAGAGTGTCGGGTGGCAGCACCAGCGCGTACAGCAGGAACGCCCCCGCGGTCGCGAGCAACGCCCAGCCGGCCAGCGGCCACAGCAGCCGCCACCGCAGCCCCGGCCGCACCGAGCCCAGCCAGCGCGGCCGCAGGTTGTGCAGCAGCCGGACGGCCAGCCAGGTGATCGGGATCAGCAGGGCCAGGGACAGGTTCACGGTCAGCAGCACCGACGGGGTCACGTCGAGCTCGATCACACCGTCGAGCAGCGCGGCGAACGACCCGGTCCCGGTGGCCTCCAGCCCCAGGCCGACCACCACCAGCGCCAGCGGGCCGCCGAGCACGGCCGCGAGGATGGTGGCCGCCAGCCCGACGACGACCCGCCACGGGCGGTACGTCCACGTGCGCAGCATCCGGTGGTACGGCTGCGGCTCCGGGTGCGGGTACGGCGGCAGCGGCGGCGGCGCGGCCACCGGGTACCACGGCGCGGTCATCGCGTCAGCCGGCCTGCGCCTGCTGCAGGCGGGCGAGGCTGCGCTCCCGGCCGAGCAGCTCCAGCGACTCAAACAGCGGCGGCGACACCCGCCGGCCGGTCACGGCGACCCGAACCGGCCCGAAGGCGTGCCGCGGCTTCAACCCCAGCCGGTCCACCAGCGCCGCCCGCAGCGCCTGCTCGATCGCCGGCGTCGACCAGTCGGTCAGCGGCGACAGTGCGTCGTACGCCGCCGCCGCCACCTGCCGGCCCTCGCCGGTGAGCACCTTCGCCGCATCGTCGGCGTCCACGCGGAACCGTTCATCGGGGACGAATAGGAAGCCTAGCATGGGCACCGCTTCTTGCAGCGTCACCATGCGCTCCTGCACCAGGGGGGCGGCCGCGCGCAGCACCGACATCTGGGCGTCGGTCGCCTCCGGACCGAGAACCTGTGCCGACTGCAGGAACGGGACCATACGCTCGGCCAGATCGTCGGTCGCGAGCGCACGCACGTGGGCGGCGTTGATCGCCTCGCACTTCTTCAGGTCGAACCGCGCCGGGTTGGGGTTGACCCGGTCGACGCGGAACGCGTCCACCATCTCCGCCACCGTGAACACGTCCCGGTCGTCGGCGATCGCCCAGCCCAGCAGGGCGAGGTAGTTCAGCAGCCCCTCGGGCAGGAAGCCACGGTCGCGGTAGGCGAGCAGGTTCGACTCCGGGTCGCGCTTGGACAGCTTGCGGTTGCCCTCGCCCATCACGTAGGGCAGGTGCCCGAACCGGGGCGGCGTCCCGGTGCCCACGCCGACCTCGCCGAGCGCGTCGTAGAGCGCGATCTGGCGCGGCGTCGACGACAGCAGGTCCTCGCCGCGCAGCACGTGCGTGATCCCCATCAGCGCGTCGTCGACGGGGTTGACCAGTGTGTAGAGCGGGTGCCCGTTGCCGCGCACGAGCACGAAGTCGGGCACGTGCTCGGGATGGAAGCTGATCTCGCCGCGAACAAGGTCGTCGAAGGTGATGGTGTGGTCGGGCATCCGCAGCCGCAGGACCGGCTCGCGGCCCTCCTTCCGGTGCGCCGAGACCTGGGCGCCGGTGAGCTCGCGGCAGTGCCCGTCGTAGCCCGGGGTGCGGCCCTCGGCCCGGGCCTGCTCCCGACGCTCGTCGAGCTCCTCGGGGGAGCAGTAGCAGGAGTACGCGCGCCCGGCCTCGAGCAGGCGCCGGGCGACGTCGGCGTAGACATGGAGGCGCTTCGACTGCCGGTACGGCGCGTGCGGCCCGCCGACCTCGGGCCCCTCGTCCCAGTCCAGGCCGAGCCAGCGCAGGACGTCGAGGAGCAGCGCGTAGGACTCCTCGGTGTCGCGGGCGACGTCGGTGTCCTCGATCCGGAACACCACCGTGCCCTCGTGGTGGCGGGCGAACACCCAGTTGAACAGCGCCGTGCGGGCCAGCCCCACGTGGGGGATACCGGTGGGCGACGGGGCGAAACGGACACGCACCCCACCTGGTCGCGCGTCGTCGCCGGCGGCGCCGGTCCCGGCGGCCCACGGACCCGGCTCAGTCACGGGCGACCACCGGATTGCCGAGCGTGCCGATCCCGTCGACGGTGACCGCGACCTGGTCACCGGGCCGCATCGCCCCGACTCCGGCGGGGGTGCCGGTGAGCAGGACGTCGCCGGGCAGCAGCGTCATCACCGAGGTGACGTACGCGACCAGCGTCGGCACGTCGAAGACCAGCTGGTTGGTGCGGCCGCGCTGCCGGGTCTCGCCGTTCAGCGTCGTGGTGATCCCGACGTCGCTGACGTCGAGGTCGGTCTCGATCCACGGGCCGAGCGGGCAGAACGAGTCGAAGCCCTTCGCCCGGGTGAACTGCACGTCCTTGCGCTGCAGGTCGCGCGCGGTGACGTCGTTGCCGACCGTGTAGCCGTAGATCACGTCGGCGGCGCGGTCGGCCGGCACGTCCCGGCAGATGCGGCCGATCACCACGGCGAGCTCACCCTCGTACTGCACGTCGTCGCTCTGGCGCGGGTGGACGATCGGGTCGCCGGGCCCCACCACGGACGTGTTGGGCTTGAGGAACAGCAACGGCTCCGGTGGTACGTCGTTGCCGAGCTCGCCGGCGTGGTCGGCGTAGTTCCGTCCCACGCAGACCACCTTGCTGCGGGGGATCACCGGCGCCAGCAGCCGGACGTCGTCCAGGGAGAACCGCTCGCCGGTAGGGCGCACGCCCTGGTACAGCGGGTCGCCGGCGACCGCGGCGACGAACCCCTGCTGCTCACCGATCTCGACCACTCCGAACGCGGGCTCCTCCCCCGCGGTGAACCTGGCGATCCGCACGGTCGAGCAGCCTACCGGGCTAGCCTGCAGGCGTGTCCGACACGATCGTGATCCCCGTGCCGGAGCGGCTGCTGTCGGTGTACGCCGTCCCGACCGCCGCGCCGCCCGACGAACCGGTGGTGGTGAGCGAGTCCGGCATCACCGTCGACCTGGTCCCGGTGGACCAGGCGCCTCTCCCGCCGCCCGCGCTGTTGCGCGCCATGGGAGCCGGCGGGGAGTCGCTGGCCCGGCTGGGCGCCGCGACGCACGCGACGCTGGTGCGCAGCGTGTCGGCGGTGACGTTTCCACCGCCCGGCGAGTTCGCCGCCTACACCACCGCCACGGTCGTCGCCGCGGCCACGAATGGCCTGGTGATCGACACGGTCATCCCCCGTGTCGTCGAGCGACCCCGGGCGGTCGACGGCGACTTCCGGCTGGCGGACTGGGTGGTGCTGCCGCACTCGGTCGAGAACGGCCTGCTGTGGTTCACGTCGAAGGGGATGGGCCGCTTCGGCCTGCCGGAGGTGCAGAGTCGCCAGGTGCCCGAACGGCTCACCAACGCCTGGGGAGCGGTGCTCACCGGCATGGCGCAGGTGCTGCTGGCCGACCACGCCCGGGCACAGGACGAGGCGCCTGGGCGGGCGTTCCGCGAGCTGCCGGCCGAGCACGAGGTGAGCCTGCGTGACATCGCCACCGGCTACAACGACCAGGCCCGCTTCGCCGACGGCCCCGGCCTGGACACCAGCGTGCGGTTCCGGGTGGAGTACGACCCGGCGACGGTGGAAGGCGCGGACTCGTTCTTCACCGTGCTGCCGCCGGCGGACTTCGCCGGTACGCCGGCGCACTGGGTCGAGCACGTCGTACGCCGGCTCTTCGCTGCTGCGACCCGCTGACGGCCCGCGGCGGTCACGGCCGCAGCCAGCCCGGCCATCCCGACACGTTGAGCGGCGCCCGCGGCTGCGGCCACCAGACCACGTCGACCGCGGCATGGGCTCCGAGCAGCAGGACGATGACCGCGGCCAGGACGAGCACGACCGCGGGGCCGGCCTGCCCCGACACGGTGCGCCGCACCGCTCGCCGTGTCGAGCGGCGCAGCCGCCTCGCACCC
>JALYMZ010000242.1 GCA_030773435.1 Actinomycetota bacterium
CATCAACGGCCTCATCGAGCTCCACCGCCGCATCGCTCGCGGCTTTCGCAACCGCGACCACTACCGGCTACGCATGCTGCTCATCGGCGGCGGACTGACTCACCCCCACCTCAAGTAGGAAGAGCCCCTATGCCCCCTCTCGCTTCGCGCTGGTGATGCCGGTCGGGTTGCTGGTCGTCCTCATGCGACCGCCTCTCTTGTTGCTGCGTTGTAGATGCGGCGGACGGTGCTGGGCTGCCAGGTCGGGCGGCCTTGGGGGCTGAGGACGGTCGCGGCGGTCAAACTCCCGGGCGATGGCGCTGAAGGATGCGCCGCGCTCGCGGGCACGCACGATGCGGTCAACGACGGCGGACGGGGCGAGCCGTGGCCGGCCGATCTGCTTGCCGCGCGCCTTGGCTGCGGCCAGCCCCTCGCGGGTACGGACGCCAATGAGGTCGCGCTCAAACTCCGCGAACGTGGCAAGCATGTTCGCCATCGCTCGGCCCTGTGGGGTGGACAGATCGACGCCGAGGTCGCAGACGACCAAATCCCAGCCCTGCGCGTGGGCGAGGTTGACGATGTCGGCCGAGTGCAGCACAGACCTGGCCAAGCGGTCGAGCATGCTGACGATCAGGGCATCGGCGCGACCGGCGGCCAGTTGGTCGAGGAACGCAGTCCGGGGTTTGACGTGCTTGCCGGATGCGCCCTCATCGGCAACGACCTCGACCTGCCAGCCGCGTCGCTCGGCTTCAGCGGTCACAGTCAACCGCTGCGCGTCGAGGCCATTGCCGTTGGTCACCTGCTCCTCGGTGCTCACACGCAGATAGGCGAGCGCGCGGGTGACCGGACGCTTGGCCTTGCGGCCGCTCATGGCAGCCACCGGTGGTTGGTCGAGTCCCACCAACTCGTCCGGCCGCATTGGCGGCACTTGACGCGGTGGGTCGAGTCGATGTGGCCCGGCTCAGGGTTCTCGGCTCCGCACCGTGGGCAGGTTTCCCCACGGCCACATATCCCGGCACGTTGGCTGGTCGGTCATCGCGCCTCCTTTCAGAACTGTTCAGACCACGCGACGCGCGGCGCGTACGGCGAGCGGTCGCAACTGCTGACCTCTGCGGTGCCGATCTACAGAACCGCCGCGTCCTCGTCGGACATTGAGGGCTCGTCGTCGTAGGCCGGGTCATAGACCTGTACGACCTGAGCCGCGAGCGGCCACGAGGGCTGCTGGGCAATCAGGACCTCGCGGTCGCCGTTGTCCTCCAAGCTTGCGACCAGGTCCTCGATCAACTCGCTGAGTTTCACTCCCGCCTCCTTCGCGTGGGCGGCGACCCCAGCGGGGCCCAATCGAACCTCCACGCCTGCCATGGCGGCGCTTCTCATCGGCCGCGCACGCTATTCCACCGACACCCAAGACCTCACCGCCCAGCGCGACCGCCCTACTGGATCTGGGCGTCGAGGCCAATTGGCTCTACGTCGACCACGGCCTGACCGGCACCAACCGCGAACGGGCCCGGCCTGCGAGAGGTGCTGGCCGCCTGCCGTGCCGGCGACACGCTGGTGGTGACCAAGCTCGACCGGCTCGCCCGTTCCCTGCCCGACGCCCGCGCGATCGCCGAGGAACTCATCAGCCGGCAGGTCAACCTCTCCCTGGGCGGCTCGGTCTACGACCCCACCGACGCCGTCGGCCGGTTGCTGTTCACGTGCTCGCCATGGTCGCTGAGTTCAAGTCCGACCTGATCCGGCTCCGCACCCGCGAGGGCATGAAGGTGGCGAAGGCCAAGGGACGGCTGCGCGGCAAGCAGCCGAAGCTCAACCCGCGACAGGAGGCGCACCTGGTCTCGCTGTGCACAGCTGCGAGTACAGCAGCGCGGAGGTCGCCGACCTGCATCAGCCGCGCGACCGTCTAGCGCGTGATCGGCAACGCAACGAGGCCAGAGCCGGCATCGCCCAGCTTCCTGCACCGCACTGAACCGCAGACTGCGCTGGGTGCCCCGGACGGGGCACCCTGGTCGGACACCCGGCGCTGCGGCCGACGCCCTCCCTCCCTCCATCTCTCGTTTGGGATCCCCATCCGGGACGCATGGCGTGTCAGTCGGGCCGATGGCTGCCGGTCGCGCCGTCGAGAAGTTCTCGGATGATGTCCATATGACCTGCGTGTCGAGCGGTCTCCTCGATCATCCCGATCAGCACCCTGCGCAGCGACACCTGCTCCCCGAACCACACCATTCCGAGAGCATCCAGGTCCAGGTCCTCAATTACCTGATCTGATGCCGCACGGGCGCGACCGTAGAACGCCACGATGGCGGCCGTCGTCTCGTGCGGGCGAGCACGCATGTCGGCAACCGGGTCAGTCTCAAGCGGTTCTGTCTCCCGTCCGTACGTGTGCGCGAACCACTGGTATTCCACGCCCGCCAGGTGCTTCACCAAGCCCAACAGGTTCGTACCCGACGGAGTGATGGGCCGGCGAAGCTGCTCATCGTCGAGTCCCTCGAGCTTCCACAGCACGACGTCACGGTGCCGATCCAGGCTCACGTAGAGGCTGGTCTTCTCGTCGCCGATGAGTGGAACACGCTTCACCACAGGAGCATGATTGCATCAGATGCGCTCTTCCCCTTGCCGCACTCACGCACCAAAGTCCCAGCCGAGCCGTTCCAGTTGTCAATCCCTGAGTACCTCGTCTCCGAATGGAAAGGTCCAAGCCATGAGCCACGACCCCACCATGCTGCCCGCGCACCTCCCCGCGCCAGTCGATGACGGCGCTACCGACCACCTGCCCGGGTCGACGCTGCCGCAGCTGGCGCTGCTGGCCACGGCCGGCGGCGCAGTGGACCTGCGCCACCTCAGCACCGAGCGGCAGCTGGTGGTCTTCGCCTACCCACGCACCGGCCGCCCCGGAGTCGACCCGCCGACCGGCTGGGATGAGATCCCCGGAGCTCGCGGCTGCACCCCGCAGGCATGCGCCTTCCGCGACCTCGCCGCCCACTTCGAGGCCCTCGGTGCGCAGGTGTTCGGCCTGTCCACCCAGGACCCTGACTACCAGCGGGAGGCTGCCACGCGGCTGCACCTGCCCTACAGCCTGCTCAGCGACGTCGACCTGCGCCTGACCCACGCGCTGGACCTGCCGACCTTCGAAGTGGACGGCATGAGGCTGCTGCGACGCTTCACCATGCTGATCCGGGGAGGGGTCGTCGAACGGGTCCTCTACCCCGTCTTCCCGCCCGACCAGGCCGCAGCCCAGGCGCTCAGCGCCGTACAGGCCATGCCCCGGTGAACCGGGTCGCCCCGACCCTGGTCCTCACCCGCAGCTAGCTGCAGGAGTGTGTGGATCTCCCAGAGGGCGGCTACGCTCACCCGCATTTTGGCTCCCGTTACCTTCTTCGTGCCCTCGAACGGGGGGGCAGGCCGAGCGGTCCCGGCATGACTCACGGCTCCTGTCGATGATCTCAGAGGTGGTGTCACCGGGACAGCTGGGCGTTCGTGACCGGAGGTTGTCCCGACTCTCGTAGAACTTGAGGTGGCGGTCCCCCGCCCGGCGCCTGCCTTGCGGTAGGTGTGGGGCGTCCGCCAAGACACCCACAGAACAGGGGACCGCCGTGACCAAGAACTA
>JALYMZ010000243.1 GCA_030773435.1 Actinomycetota bacterium
TCCCGGCACCGAGCCCGACCTGGCCTCGGTGCTCGCGGACCCGCGCCGCCGCGAGGCGAACGCCACCTCGGTGGGCCGGATGATGCAGGCCGGCGCGCAGCTCGTCGACGTGCTGCCGGCCGCCGACGCCCTCGGCATCGAACGCGGCACCTTCTTCCATGCCGGGCCCCCGCTGTCCTGGGACCGGGCCTCCGGGCCGATGCGCGGAGGGCTGGTGGGCGCCGCGCTGCTCGAGGGCATGGCCGAGGCGCCGGAGCAGGCGGAGGCACTGCTCGGCAGCGGCCGTGGAATCACGCTCGATCCCTGCCACCACCACGGCGCGGTCGGCCCGATGGCGGGGATCGTCAGCCCGTCGATGTGGGGCTTCGTGCTCGAGGACCCCGTGCACGGCGGGCGGGCGTTCTGCACCCTCAACGAGGGGCTCGGCAAGGTGTTGCGGTACGGCGCCTACGGACCCGAGGTGATCGACCGGCTGCGGTGGATGTCGCAGGTGTTGGGACCGCTGCTGCAGTCGGCGGTGCGCCGGCACGGACCGGTCGACGTCAAGGCGATCGTCGCCCAGATGCTGCAGATGGGCGACGAGGGGCACAACCGCAACCGGGCCGGGACTTTGATGCTGCTGCGGGAGCTGGTCCCCGACCTGGTGGCCGGCGGGGCGCCGAGTGCCGACGTGGCGGACGTGGTGCGCTTCGTCGGCGGCAACGACCACTTCTTCCTCAATCTGGTGATGCCGGCCGGCAAGCTGATGACCGACGCGGCCCGCGACGTCCCCGGGTCGACCGTCGTGGTCGCCATGGCCCGCAACGGCACCGACTTCGGGATCCAGGTCTCGGGGACCGGGGACCGCTGGTTCACCGGACCGGCGCAACTGCCCGACGGGCTCTACCTCGGGTCGTTCCGGCCGGAGGACGCCAACCCCGACATCGGCGACTCGGCCATCACCGAGACGGTGGGGATCGGCGGCTTCGCGATGGCGGCGGCGCCGGCGATCGTCGCGTTCGTCGGCGGCAGCGCGCCGCAGGCCCTGGCCACTACCCGGCGGATGTACGAGATCACCGTCGCCGAGAACTCGGCGTTCGCGATCCCGGTGCTGGGCTTCCGCGGCGCCCCGACCGGCATCGACGTCACGCGCGTGGTGCGCACCGGGATCCTGCCGCAGATCAACACCGGGATGGCCGGGAAGGCCGCCGGGACCGGGCAGGTCGGTGCCGGGCTGGTGACGCCGCCGGCCGAGGTGTTCCCGGCGGCGATGGCCGCGCTGGCCGCCGCCGTACCGGAGGAACGCCGGGTGGGTCGGTGAGCGGGGACCTGTGCTTGCGTTCCGCGCGCGCGCTGGCCGCGGACATGCGCAGCGGACGGCTGTCCGCGCGCGAGGTCCTCGACGCCCACCTTGCGCAGATCGAGCGGGTCAACCCGCGGGTCAACGCCATCGTCACGCTGGTCGCCGACCGCGCGCACGAGGCGGCGCGTGCCGCGGACAAGCGCCAGGCGCACGGCGAGCCACTCGGCCCGCTGCACGGGCTGCCGGTCGCGCACAAGGACACGCACCTGACCGCGGGCATCCGCACCACGTTCGGCTCGCCGACCCTGCGCGACTTCGTGCCGAGCGAGGACGACCTCGTCGTGCAGCGGCTGCGGGCGGCCGAGGTGGTGACGATCGGCAAGACCAACGTGCCGGAGTTCGCGGCCGGCTCGCACACGGTCAACCCGGTGTTCGGTGTCACCCGCAACCCCTACGACCTGGCCAAGTCGGCCGGCGGCAGCAGCGGGGGCGCCGCGGCCGCTCTGGCGTGCGGCATGCAGCCGGTCGCCGACGGCAGCGACATGGGCGGGTCGCTGCGGAACCCGGCCGCGTTCTGCAACGTCGTCGGGCTGCGGCCCTCTCCGGGGCGGGTGCCGACCTACCCGGCGCCGCTGGGCTGGGCGACGATGTCGGTGCAGGGGCCGATGGCCCGCAGTGTCGGCGACGTAGCCCTGACCCTGTCCGTGCTGGCCGGTCCCGATCCGCGCTCGCCGATCGCTTTGAGCGAGCCCGGCGAGGTGTTCGCCGAGTCGCTGGGGCGGGACCTGCGTGGGCTGCGGGTCGCGTGGTCGCCGACGTTCGGCGGCGCTCTGCCGGTGGACCCGGTGGTGGTGGACGCGCTCTCACCGCAGGTCGAGGTGTTCGCGCGGCGCGGGTGTGTCGTGGAGGAGGCCGGGCCCGACCTGCGCGAGGCCGAGGAGGTGTTCCGCACGCTGCGGGCGTGGCAGTTCGCTGAGGGGCTGGGGCCCGTGCTCGACCGTCATCCCGGGCTGCTCAAGGACGCGATCGTGTGGAACATCGAGCAGGGCCGACGGCTGAGCGGTGCCGACCTGGCTCGCGCGGAGGTGCTGCACACGTCGCTGTTCCACCGGATGCGCCGGTTCTTCGCGTCGTACGACGTGCTGCTGACGCCGGTCACCCAGGTGCCGGCCTTCGACGCGGACCTGGAGTGGCCGACCGAGGTGGCCGGCGTGGCGCAGGAGACGTACCTGGACTGGATGCGCTCCTGCTACTGGATCTCCGCGACCGGGTGCCCGGCGCTGTCGGTGCCGGCGTCATTCACCTCCGACGGCCTGCCGGTCGGGCTGCAGGTGGTCGGGCCGCACCGCGGCGAACTGCTGGTGCTGCAGGTGGGGCACGCGTTCGAGCAGGCGACCGGGGTCGGCCAGCGCCGCCCGCCGGTCAGCGGTCAGCCGGGGCTCACCTGACGGTCACGGCTGCAGCTAAAGAACCGTGAGGTGGTCCTCGGTGGCGCCGTGCACCGAACTCAAGGACAGCGAGCGGTCGAAGGTGACGAAGCGCCCGGCATGCGCGACCGCCAGGGCCACCAGGTACGAGTCCGTCACTTGCCGCGGACCGTGCAGCCGAGACCGATCGACGATCTCAGGCTCGAGGAGGCTTATGTCACACGGCCAGAACGCGTGATGACGGCTGCTACGCGCCCGGCCAAGCAGCTCGATGGCCTCACTGGGTGAGACCGGACTCGGATAGCGCGGCTGGCTCAACACGCGCACAAAGCCGTTCTCGGTGATCGGGCACGACGCCCACCCCGTCGAGATCTCGTCGTCGAGCCAGTCGCGCGTGCGGCCGTGGTCGACGTGGTCGCTGTCGAGCAGTGCGAGTAGCACGTTGACGTCGAGCAGCGCTCGACTCACTCGGCTTCGTCCTCTCGAAGCCGATCGATCAATGCGTTGGAGACGGCGGGGCCACGCGGTGGCAGCGGGCGGAACCCGTGACGCTCGGCCGCAATCTCCTTGG
>JALYMZ010000244.1 GCA_030773435.1 Actinomycetota bacterium
CATCAACGGCCTCATCGAGCTCCACCGCCGCATCGCTCGCGGCTTTCGCAACCGCGACCACTACCGGCTACGCATGCTGCTCATCGGCGGCGGACTGACTCACCCCCACCTCAAGTAGGAAGAGCCAGATATGGCTTCGGGCGGCGGCTGCTGCAAGGGAGGCGTCTCCGGGTACGGACGAACCCTGAAGCGGCGGCGGGCATCAGAGTCTCGATAGACTCGGATCACGTCCTCGCGGAACTCCTTGGGAAGCGCGTTCGGCACCGGGCATGTCCTTCCAGCGCCGACACACTGACGCAGACCAGGTGTCGCCTATCCGTGCCGCAGACCCCCGGTTCAGCCCTGATCCACCGATCCGTGGGGTCGTGGTGAGCGTGCCGTAACGACGAGATGCCCTCTGAGCAGCAGGATTGGACTTGCTGAAGGACCCAGTCCGCGCTCGAGAAGGGCATCTCGGAAGTGGAAGCATCCCACATCACTGGTGTCGTGTTCGATGACCCGAACCTGGTGTCGGCCGCGGGCTTGTCGCCGGTGCTGAAGTTGGCCGAGGTGGCCGGCCTGCACCAGTTACTGGCTCGGCATCTGAGGGTCGTGTCGCCGAACCCTGCGGTGAAGTCGGCCTGTGTGGTGGCCGGGATGTTGGCGGGTGCGGACAGCATTGAGGACTTGGACCTGCTCCGGCACGGCGGGATGCGCCGCCTTTTCGCTGGCATCCGGGCGCCCTCGACGCTGGGGACCTACCTGCGCTCGTTCACCCACGGCCACGTCCAACAGCTCGATGCGGTTGCCGCCCGGTTCCTCGCCGGCCTAGCCGACCGCGCGCCGGACCTGTTGGCCAGCCGGTGCCACCGGTCCGGAGGGGATCGCGTTCCTCGACGTCGACGACACGATCCGGGAGGTCCACGGGTATGCCAAGCAGGCCGCGGCCTACGGCTACTCCGGTATTCGCGGGCTGAACGCTCAGCTCGCGGTCCTCTCCACCCCGCTGGCCGCGCCGGTCATCGTCCGGGCGAGGTTGCGGTCGGGGAACACTGCCTCGGGGAAGGGCTCCGGTCGACTGGTCACCCAGGCCCTGCGCACCGCTCGCTCTGCCGGAGTGCGGAGCCGGGTGCTGGTGCGGGCCGACTCGGCGTACTACCTGCACACCTTCATCGCCGCCGCGGTTCGAGGCGGTGCGTGGTTCTCAGTCACCGCACGGATGAACCCGCAGGTGGTCGCCGCCATCGCCAGCATCGGTGACGACGCGTGGACCCCGATCTCCTACCCACACGCTGTCTACGACGAGGCCGAGCAGCGGTGGGTCTCCGACGCGGAAGTCGCCGAGGTCCCATTCACGATCTTCACCTCACGACGCCAACGCGACCACGTGACCTGCCGGCTCGTGGTCCGACGGGTCAAGCGGCTCCAACCGCTCGCCGGAGACGGCACCGCCCAAGGTGAGCTGTTCGGCGCCTACCGGCACCACGCCTTCGTCACCAACTCGACCCTGACCACGGTCGAGGCCGACGAGCGGCACCGCGACCACGCCGTCGTCGAGCAGGTCATCGCCGAACTCAAGGACGGGCCGTTGGCGCACCTGCCCTCGGGGTCCTACGCCGCGAACGCCGCCTGGCTCGCCCACGCAGTCATCGCGTTCAACCTCGCCCGCGCCGCCGGCGTCCTCGCCTCGGCCCGCCATCGTCGCGCTCGCTGGGCGACCCTGCGGACCCACCTGATCAACGTCCCCGGCCGCATCGCGTCCTCCGGCCGGCGGCTCACCCTGCACCTCCCACGCGACTGGCCCTGGGCCACCGCCTGGCAGGCCTCGCTGCCGCCGCCAACGCGCCACCAGCCATCGCCACGACCTGACCACCCAGCCCGGGCACGGCGCAACCAAGGACCCCAGTGGAAGAGCCGGCGCGGGCCGGTGGCACAGCCACGCCCGACCAAAGACCCCCGATCTGTCCGGTCGAAAGACGCCGAGTCAAATACACAGTCGGTGGATCAGGGTTCAGTCCGTAGCGACGGTGGGACGGAGTAGCGGCGCTGTCCGTTCGGCGCTCGGCCGTAGATCTTGCCGAGTTGGGTCATCGTTTGATGTGCTGAGCAACGCTGCGGGCGTGCCGCACCTATTCCCCAATTATTCGGTCAGAAGCCCACGCTCGAGGTCCGGCTCAAGCAACAGTCGAGGTGCCGCGACGAGGTATTTGTGCAGGTCAGCGCAGGTTTCTGCAAACGACGTCAGATCTGTCGCTGCCCCAGTCGATGGACAAGGGGTCGTGGGTTCAAATCCCGCCAGCCCGACGGTGGGGACGCCGGGGATCGGACGACGACCACCAGGACGAGAATCGGACGCCACCTAGGCTTCCTGGGTGCGCGGCATACCGAGGATCGCCCGGTCGCTGCTTCGTGCGTCCCACCCCGTCCCAGCCGTCGCGGTCACCGTCTTGGCCATGCTGCTGGCGGTAGGTCAGTACGACGACGTCGGCATGGTGGCACTGCTTACCGCGGCGGCGTTCACCGGGCAGCTCACCATCGGGTGGTCCAACGACTTGGTCGACGCAGAACGCGACCGTCAGGTCGGCCGGCGTGACAAGCCCCTCGCCACGGGCGAGTTGACCTTCGGGCTTCTCGCCACCGCGCTCGCGGTCGTGCTCGTCTGCTGCGTGGTGCTCTCGCTGTGGTTGGGCCTGCTGGCCGGGCTGGCCCACCTGGGGCTGCTGGTGGCGTCGGGCTGGGCGTACAACCTGGGGCTGAAGAAGACCTGGTGGTCGTGGGCGCCGTACGCGGTGGCGTTCGGCTCCTTGCCGGCGGTGGTGACGTTGGCCCTGGACCCGCCGCGACTACCCCCGGTCTGGATGAGCGCGGCCGCGGCGATGCTCGGCGTCGGCGCGCACCTGGTCAACGCGCTGCCTGATTTCACCGAGGACACGGCGACCGGGATCACCGGGTTCCCGCACCGCCTGGGGCGTGCTGCTGCCCAGCGCGTCGCGACCGCGCTCTTCGTCGTGGCGTCCCTGCTGGCGGTGCTCGGTCCACCAGGACCACCGGCGGCCTGGGTCTGGCTGCTGCTCGCTCTCGTGGTGCTCATCGCGGCGGCGGGGCAGAGCGGACGCCGGCCGTTCCTCGCCGCGATCGCGATCGCGTTGATCGATGCCACGATGCTGCTCGTTCAGGGAGCCGGTTAGGCGCCAAGCGCCGCGCCGAGGGGAAGGGCCGGGTGCAGCGCGGGGTACAGCAACCCCACCAGCAGGCCGAACAAGAGGTGCCCACCCAGGAACGTCAATACGTCCCGCTGGCCGTAGGAGGCGTAGGCAAACCCCACACCACCCGTCTGGGTGGCCACGGCCGATGGGTCGACGGCGGGGAACACCGCGGCGACGACGAGGCCGCCAATCGTGAAGTGCACCAACCCGGCCAGCAGCCCCCAGCACAGCAGCTGATCCGCAGCCCCGACGGCCCGAAAGAAGGCGGCGTACGCCAGGGCGATGATCACCGACAGTCCAGCATGGCCGAGGTAGCCGACCAACCTCTGGCCGCGTCCGTACACCCCGAGGAGCAGGCCGCTCTCCGCGAAGACGTCTTGGTGGAGCGGGCGGTGCAGCAGTCGCTGGAGGTACGCCGGGACCTCCATCAGCTGACCGGCGATGAGGCCGGCCACCGCCGCCGCAGCGGGGTCGACGGGTGCGGGCACTACCGAACCGGTCCGCGGACGTCGAAGAGCTCGTCGGTCACCTCGGTCATCTGGTCGCCCTCAGCCCTCAGCACGAGCTCTGGTCGTGCCGAAGCAGCGCTGCATACAGAGTCAGGCCAGGGCCGAACGTCACCGCGACCACCCACCCGCCGGCCCGGACTCGGTGGAGCGCGCGGAGCCGGTCGAGGACGAGCAGCACCGTCGCGCTCGAGCAGTTTCCCACGTCCCGCAGCACCTCGTAGGAGGCGGCGAGGTGATCTCCGCGGAGGGAGAGCGCCGCCCCGACCAGCTCGAGGATCCGGCGACCACCGGGATGCACGGCCCAGCCGTCGACGTCACCGATCGTGAGCCCGTGACGGCTGAGCAGATCCTCGATGACCGGGCGGGCGTGGTGGGCCAGGACGTCGGGCACCCTCGGTGACAAGCCCATCCGGAACCCGAGATCCGTCACGTCCCACGTCATCTCTGCCGCCGTTGTGACATCGGTGTGTGCGGCGACATCGACGACCCGGAGACCGGGCCCTCGCGGGCGGAGCACCAGGGCGGCGGCGGCGTCGCCGAAAAGAGCGTGGGCCACCATCTGCTGTAGATCTTCCGGCGTCGGCGTCCCACTGCGCGCGGTGGTGCTGGCCGGTTGCACGTGCAGGCTGGTCAGCTCGACACACAGCACCACCGCCGGGCGCGAGCGAGCGGTGACGAAGTCGACTGCCGCGCCGAGAGCCGGCAGCGCCGCGTAGCACCCCATGTGCCCCAGGTGCAGGCGCTGCACGCCGGCGGCCATCCCGAGGTCCCGAGCGAGTAGCACGTCGAGACCCGGCGTCGAGTAGCCGGTGGAGGAGACGACCGTGAGGAGCCCGACCTCCTCCGCGGCAACACCCGCGTCGGCGAGCGCCCGGTCCAGTGCCTCCTTGCCCAGTGGCATCGCCTCGGCGAGGAAGCGCCGCATCCGCGCGCCCGTGCCCCAGCCTGAGATGTCCTCCTGCGCGGGGTTGACCACACCGTGACGGGTCTGGATGCCCGCGGACCGCCACACCTGGCGGGCTACCCGCGCATCCCCGTAGTGCTCCCGGAAGAAGCCGTCCCACAGGCCCGGCTGTGACATCGGCGATGGCAGCGCCGTCCCTGCCCCGGCAATGGTGGCGGTCACACCGGTCCTTCCGTCACGCCCGTACGGATCTGGCCGCACCTGCCCCGGTCAGAACGCCGGACCGGCATCTTGGTCCACGGAGAGGATGACCTCGACCACCGGCCCCGGCCAGCGGTGCGGTGGACCAGTGCCCCGACCAAGCCCCAACTATAAGTGCCGCGCCCGCGGCGGCGGTCCGGCTAGGCCCGCAGTTCCTGGGTACGTCGGTGAGGCTCGTCGGGTGCCGCGAGCTCGCCCAGGCGCCGGGCCTGCTGGGGAACGCCAAGTGGAGCTGGGTCCGGGTGGGTGGGGACGCCATGGACCTGTCCGCCCTGTTGGTCGCTCTGGGCAGCTCCACCCGCCCGCTATCTCGGCGGATCGTCCTGGCCACCGGGTCGGTCGCCGCTGTCACTGCGCTGGATCTCTACACCGCGTTGCGTTTCGGGTCGCGGAGTAGCCGGACGGTGAACCCCGCTAGCCCTGGCGGTTCGGTGCGGAGGGTGCCAACGAGCGTAGATGGGCAAGGGCCGCGGTGACCGTGTTGCGCATAGGCGCGGCCTGCCGTTTCGTCGACGACAGCAGGTAGCCGCCTTGAAGGATGGCGATCGTCACCTCGGCGAGGGCGGCCGGGTCGGCCTCCGCGCGTAGCAGCCCGGCGTTCTGCATGCTCCGCAGTCCGTCGGCCAGGGCCGACTCCCAACGGGCGAAGGCGTCCGCGCCCCGACTGCGCAGGCGGTCGCTGTTGTCCAGCACCTCGCTGACGATCGACCCGAGCGGACAGCCGCGCAGTCCCCGCTCGGCCTCGTGCCGGCGCGCCAATGCCTGCAGCCAACCTTCGATGCCCGCCCAGGTGTCCAGCTCGAAGGAGCGCTGCTCCTCGAGGATCTGCTCGACCTGGTGGTCCAGCACCGCGGTGAGCAGGTCCTCCCTACTGGAGAAGTAGTGGTAGAACTGGCTCTTGCCGGTTCCCGAGGCCGCAAGGACGTCCTCAACACTTGTGGCGCCCACGCCGTGCTCGTACATGAGTTCCGCCGCCATCGCGATGATCCGGCGTCGGGTGTCTCTGCCGCGGCGGGTGCTCGGTTCACGCATCGGTCTTGGCCTCGTCTGCGTCTCGCATGGAAACTGTACTGCGGGGTACAGCGGCAGGCGTAGGGACGACGCGCCGAGCGTGGGGCGTCGCTTGGACTCGACGAGGAGAACCAGGCGAGGAGGCGCGCACGGTGCGGGCAGTGACGTGGCAAGGCATCCAGAAGGTGTCGTTGGAGACGGTCCCCGACCCGACCATCGAGGAGCTGACGGACGCGATCGTGCGGATGACCTCCACCGCGATCTGCGGCTCGGATCTGCACCTGTACGACGTGCTGGGCATGTACATGAAGCCCGGCGACATCCTCGGTCACGAGCCGATGGGCATTGTGGAGGAGGTGGGGCCGCAGGTCAGCGACATCCAGCCCGGCGACCGCGTCGTGATCCCGTTCAACATCTCCTTCGGGCACTGCTGGATGTGCAGCCGGGGCTACTTCGCCCAGTGCGAGACCACACAGGTCACCGAGCAGAGCAAGGGCGCGCAGCTGTTCGGCTACTCCTCCCTGTACGGCTCCGTCCCCGGCGCGCAGGCGCAGTACCTGCGCGTGCCCCAGGCCCAGTTCGGCCCGATCAAGGTTCCGGACGAGCACCCCGACGAGCGGTTCCTCTTCCTCTCCGACGTCGTCAGCACGGCCTGGCAGGCGGTGACATACGCCGACATCAAGCGGGGGAGCACCTGCGCCGTCATCGGTCTCGGCCCGATCGGATAGATGTGCGCCCGCATCGCCGCGTACTTCGGCGCCGACCGGGTGATCGGCGTCGACAGCGTGCCGGAGCGGCTGGAGATGGCACGCCGGCACGGCGTCGACGTCATCGACGGCAGCACCGTCGACGACGTGCCCGGTGCCATCGCGGACCTGACCGACGGGCGCGGCGCCGATGGCATCGTGGACGCCGTCGGCATGGAGGCGCACGGCTCGCCGTTTCAGGCGGTCCTGCAGCGCGGCGCGGGGATGCTGCCCGACCCGCTGGCCCGCCGGGCCGTCGAACGCATGGGGGTGGACCGGATGGCGGCCATGCGCACCGCCTTCGCCTCGGTACGCCGATGCGGCACCATCTCGCTGATCGGGGTCTACGGAGGGCAGGCCGGCCCGTTCCCCATGCTGGATCTGTTCGACAAGGGCGTGACCATCCGGATGGGTCAAGCGCACGTCAAACGCTGGGTCGACGAAATCATGCCCGCGCTCACCGCCGAGGCGACCCGCTCGGCACGCACGACCTGACCACGCACACTCTGTCGCTCGAGCAGGCACCGCACGGCTACGAGATCTTCCAGAAGAAGCAGGACGGCTGCATCAAGGTCGTCCTGAAGCCCTGAGCAGCGTCCTGTCAGACGCTGCGGCTCGTGCAGCCCACCGTCCATCGCGGCACGGAGGAGGTACAGTATCCATGCAGTCCACCCGTCAAGTCGGCCTCACGGCCAACATCGGACGTGGGGTTCTCGCCGGTGTCGCCGGCACGGTCGTGATGACCGCCTTCCAGAAGCTCGTCGAGATGCCGATCACCGGCCGCGAGGAGAGCTACGCCCCCGCCGACCTTGTCGAGCGGGTGCTGCCGGTGCACCCGACGACCCCTGAGGGCCGCAAGCGGCTGAATTACGCGACCCACCTGGCCCTCGGTGGCATGTGGGGCACCGCCTACGGCATCGCCGCCACGGCCGGGCTGCGAGGACAGAAGGCCGTCAACACCGTGTTCGCCACCGTCTACACCGGCGAGGTGATCCTCAACACCGCCCTCGGGCTCTATCAGCCGACGCAATGGTCGGCGGAGGACTGGATCGTCGACATCGTCGACAAGTACGTGCAGGCGCAGGCCACCGGCGCCATCTTCGACCGCTTCCTCGACCCGGCGCGACCGTCCTGACCGGTCCTGACCGGGTACGGCCTTCAGGGCACCCACACGGTCGAGCAGGACGCGAGAGGCGGTGAGCCCCACGGCAGGTCAGCCCGTTGTCGTCGTTACCGGCGCCTCCAGCGGGATCGGTCGGGGGACGGCGCTCGCCCTCGCCGCCCGCGGCGGCAGCGTCGTACTCGCGGCTCGCAGCGGGCAGACCCTTACCGAGGTCGCCGCAGAGTGCGAGCAGCGGGGCGGGCACGCGCTCGCGGTCCCGACCGACGTCAGCGACGAGGCGGCCGTGCAGGCCCTCGCCCGGGTCGCGGTGGAGACGTACGGGCGCATCGACGCCTGGGTGAACGCCGCCGCCGTGTGGAGCTACGGGCGGTTCGAGGACACCCCCGGTGCGGTGTTCCGACGGGTCGTCGACACCACCCTGTTCGGCCAGGTCCACGCCGCCCGCGCGGTGCTACCGCAGTTGGTCTCAGGGCCACGGGGTCTTGGTCAACATATCCTCGCTGTACGGGCGGCTCTCCTCGCCGTACGTCGCGCCGTACGTCGCCGCGAAGTGGGCGCTGGTCGGCTTCTCGGAGGTCCTTCGCCAGGAACTGCACGACACGCCTGGCGTCGCCGTCTGCACGATCCTGCCCGGCGCGGTGGACACCCCGATCTACCGCCACACGGCCAACTACATCGGCCGGCAGGTGCGCCCGCTGCCGCCCGTGACCTCCCCGGAGCGGGTCGTGGCCGCCGTTGTGCGGGCCGTGCAGCACCCACGGCCGGTGGTCGTCGTCGGGCGGGCACAGCATCTGGCGACGTGGGCACACCGGCTCGCCCCGCGGCTCTACGACCGGCTCGTCGGGCCCATCGTCGACCAGGGCGCCCTGCGCGACATCCCGGCACCGCGGCACGACGGCACCGTCTTCGCCCCTAACCCGGGCACCAACGCCGTCGATGACGGTTGGCGCCGGCACGACCACCGGGTCGTCGGCAAGGTCCTGGCGCTCGCCGGAGGCGGGGTCGGTGCCGCCGCGGCCGCCGCCGTGGCCCTGCGCCGGCGGCTGCCGTAAGCCCGGCACCCAGCGTCGCGTAAACCTCTCGATCGGGTCCGTCGGTTCTCCTCGTGCGACCGTTGGTGATGTCAGGGCTTCGTAAGGTAAGACACCTCCCTGCTCGAGTCGGCGCCGCCTAGCGTGGCGACATGTTTGATCACATGTCGATGCCGGTGGTGGTTGCGCTGGTGATCATGTTGTTGGGGCTGCTCACGTTGGGAATCCTCGTGGGAATCCAGGCCCTCGGTGCTCGTGAACGTAGACGGGGCATACGGTGACGCGCGTGGCGTGCGCGCCGGCTCCCGGCACGTTCGCATCGCGATAGACCAGGGTGGCCGCTCGATTCAGCTACGGATCCCTTTGGAGGCTGGGCTGGTGCCTCGTTACTACCTTCCCGTGGCGTACGTCGGCAGCAGGCTGCTTCGGCCCAGCCAGACCATGAGCCAGTGGCTGTCCAAGAGCACCGCGACCTGCTGGTCGGTGCAGGTCCGCGAGGCTGAACCTCGCGAGCTGGCGTCGATGTATCGCACTGCAGCGTCGGAGGCGCAGCAGGTCGCTGGCCTGATCGCCTGCTATCAGGAGCGGGTCGACGTCAAGCTGGACGGCGAGCCGCAGCAGCGGCCCCGCACGCCGTTCGTGTCCGGGCGACGATGATCGCAGTGATCGGCGGGTCAGGGTTCCATGCCTTCCTGTCCGACGTGGACGAGGTGAAGGTCGACACCCCCTACGGGCCGCCGAGCTCCCCGGTCGCGGTGGGTACGGTCGACGGTCGAGAGGTGGCCTTTCTGACCCGGCACGGCAGGCGCCACGAGCTTCCTCCGCACCGGATCAACTACCGCGCCAACTTGTGGGCGCTGCGGTCGCTCGGGGTCCGCAGGGTCGTGGCGTCATGTGCCGTCGGCAGCCTGACCACCGAGCTTGGCCCGGGCGACCTGGTCATCCCCGATCAGCTCGTCGATCGGACCACCTCTCGGGTGCAGACCTACTTCGACCAGGGGGCCGGCCACGTCAGTTTCGCCGACCCCTACTGTCCCCAGCTGCGCCGGCTGCTGCTGGGGACTCGCGCGATGGTCGACGGTGGGATCATGGTGGTGATCGAGGGGCCGCGCTTCTCGACGCGCGCCGAGTCGCAGTGGTACGCCGCACAGGGCTGGTCGCTGGTGAACATGACTGGCCATCCGGAGGCGGTGCTGGCCCGTGAGCTGGCGTTGTGCTATGCCGCCGTGGCGGTGGTCACCGACCGGGACGCCGGGATCGGCCGCTCGGGGTCGGTCGACCAGCGTGACGTGTTCGCGGTGTTCGCGCAGAATACCGACCGGCTGCGCGCACTGCTGCGCGACGTGATCGGCTCCTTGCCGCCGGACCGGTCGTGTGCGTGCGCAAACGCCCTGGACGGGATCGACGTCCCCTTCGACCTGCCATGAGGGTAGTGCCGTGAGGGTTCTGGTGACCGGGGCGGCCGGCTTCATCGGGTCGGCGGTGTGCCAGCAGCTGTACGAGCGCGGCCTCGACGTCGTACCGGTGGATGCACTCATCGCAGAGGCGCACCCGCCGAGTGCCGTTGCTCCTGACCGCGTGCACCGGCTGGACGTGCGAGACGCGGCACGCCTGCAGCAGGTGATGGACGGCGTCGACCTGGTGTGCCACCAGGCGGCGATGGTCGGGGCCGGAGCGGGTGCTGCCGACCTGCCGCGGTACGCCAGCCACAACGACCTCGGTACCGCGACGCTGCTCGCCGTGATGGCCGAGCGCGGAGTCGACCGGCTGGTGCTCGCCTCGTCGATGGTGGTGTATGGCGAGGGCCGCTACCGCTGCCTGACCCATGGGCTGGTCGAGCCGCGACCACGAGCGGAGGCGGATCTGCAGCGCGGGCAGTTCGAGGTCATCTGTCCACGCTGCGGCCGAGAGCTGGAGCGGGTTCTGGTCGAGGAGGATGCCCCGCTGCGTCCGCGCAGCGCCTACGCGGCGAGCAAGGTGGCGCAGGAGCACTACGCCAGTGCGTGGACGGCGCAGGTCGGAGGCCGAGCCGTCGCGCTTCGCTACCACAACGTGTACGGCCCCTGGATGCCACCGAACTCCCCGTACTCCGGGGTGGCGGCGATCTTCCGATCCGCGCTGGAGCGGGGGCAGCCGCCGGAGGTGTTCGAGGACGGCCGGCAGACCCGAGACTTCGTGCACGTGACCGACGTGGCTCAGGCCAATGCCCTGGCCCTCGAGCGCGTCGTGGACCAGCCGGCGGGGTCGTTCGTGGCCTACAACGTCTGCTCCGGCTCGCCGGTCACCGTCCTGGAGATGGCAGCGCTGCTGTGTAACAGCATGGGTGACCAGCTGGCCGGTCCTGTCCCGACGGTCAGCGGACGGTTCCGGGTCAGCGACGTGCGACATATCGTCGCCTCCCCGGCGCGGGCAACCGTGGAACTGGGATTCTCGGCGACGGTGCCGCCCGCCTCGGGACTGAGGGGGTTCGCGACCGCGCCGCTGCGCGCAACTATGTGAGGTCACAGCCGGCTCACCATTTCGCGAAGAAGAGGTGCTGCACCAGGATGGCGGCGAACACCTGGGCGACCAGCGCGCCGCGTCGCCAGCGTTCGGGCAGGAGAACCACCAGCAACAGCGCCCAGGGCACGAACGGCAGCCAGATCCGCTCGACCTCCGCCTTGCTCATCCCCGACAGGTCCGCGGCCAGCGCCATCAGCCAGCCGGCACCCCCGAGCAGCGTCACCACCCGCTCCGGCCCGCCAGCCAGGACCCATCGGCGAGGTGCCCCGAGCACGTGACCCAGACCCGCTCCGACCACAGGCCCGGCCGAGATCGCAAACGCCGCGAGGTTGCCGAACACCCAGTAGCCGTAGGCGCGGGCACCGGCCCAGCCGTCGTAGTAGCGCTGGCGCAGCACCAGGAAGCCTTCGAACCACGAGTAGCCGCCGGCGAGGAACACCGCCGCCACGGCTAGTGCAGCGCTGAGCGCACCGGCCAGCGGGTACGCCGTACCGGCTGCCACCAGGACCGCGACCGCCAGCACCCCCAGCAACACCAAGCCGTAGGACAGGAAGACGCAGGCGCCCAGCAGCGATCCGGCCAGGGCCGCCCACCACTGGCTACGCCGGCGGCAGGCCAGCGCCAGACAGGCGATCCCCCACGCTGCCACCGGCGAGAACACTCCACCGTCGGCGGACACCCCGACCCAGACCGCGGCCGGGGTGAGAACCAGGAACGGCAGCGCAGCTCGGGCCGCCTGCTCGGCACCCAGGGCGCGCAGCGTGGTCGCGACCGCCAGCGGTGTGGTAGCGCCGAGCAGCACGAGGACGAGGCCGACCTCGAGCCCGGAGGCGATGCCGATCCGCACCAGCCCGACGAACACCAGCAGCGCACCCGGGGGGTGCCCGGCCACGTGCGGGGGCCAGTTGTCGGGCTCGGCGCTCTCAGGGATCCGGCCGACGAACTCACTCAGCAGACCAGACACGTCGTCGACCATCCGGGCGGTTCGCAGGTACTCGTAGGGATGCTCGAGGGGATCGGCGATGCCCGCGATCCCGTCCACCAGCGCCAGGGTGAGGATCCAGCACACGCCGGCGAGCCACGCGGCCGGCAACAACCGGGACCAGCGCCATCTGTGCGCGGCGGCCGGCCCAGCCAGCACGAGCACGGCGGCACAGAGCAGGGCCGGCAGTGTTCCGGGGCCGACCCGGGGACGCCAGTGCGCATGCAGCGGCGGCCGGTAGCTGTAGGCATCGAACGGGATCACCTCCTCGACGGAGGCGGTGACCGCGATCAGCGCCAGGGTTACCACCACTCCGACAAGGGCCGGGCGGGTCCTGACCACGGCCTCACGCTAGGCGGGGGGTGGCGTCCGGGGGGAGGCACAGGACCCGGCTGACGCGTGATGTCACCCTTCCGTAAGGCCGCACCGGATCCCAGCAGGGGCCTGGGTGCCTATGGTCGAATCGTGAAGCCGGTCTGCGACGTGGTGCTGCCGTGCCGCGACGAGGCGGCGGCCCTGCCGAGCCTGCTCGAGTCGCTGCCGCCGGGGTTCCGGCCGATCGTGGTCGACAACGGGTCGCGAGATGACACGGCCGCCGTCGCCACGGCATCCGGAGCGACGGTCGTGCACGAGGACGTCCCGGGTTACGGCGCCGCTGTCCACGCCGGGGTTGCGGCGTCGACCGCGCCGTATCTGGCCGTAGCCGACGGGGACGGGTCCTTCGACCTTGCGGAACTGGCCGGCCTGCTCGCGCTCGTCGCCAACGGCAGCGCGACGATGGCCGTCGGGAGGCGACGGCCGACAGAGCGTGGCGTGTGGCCTTGGCATGCCCGCGCCGCCAACGCGTTGGTTGCCTGGTGGCTGCGAGCCACCACCCCGCTGACGGTGCACGACATCGCGCCGATGCGGGTGTGCCGGCGGTGCGACCTGCTTGACCTCGGCGTGCGCGACCGTGGCTTCGGCTACCCGCTGGAGCTGCTGCTGCGTGCTGCTCGGGAACGATGGCGGGTGGTCGAGCTCGACGTCCACTACCGTGCGCGCGCCGAGGGCACCCGGTCGAAGGTGTCCGGGTCGGCACGCGGGACGTTGCGGGCCGCGCGGGACTTCGCGCGGGTGATGACGTGACCAGCGACCCTGCGGTGCTGGTGATGGCGAAGGCCCCGGTCCCGGGTCGGGTGAAGACCCGGCTGGCGGCCAGCGTCGGTGATCAGGTTGCCGCCGAACTCGCCGCCGCCGCGCTGCTCGACACCCTTACCGTGGTCGCCGCCTCCGGGCTGCGTTGTGTGGTGGCCTGGTCCGGGCCGCTGTCATGGGCAACCCGTGCCGGGGAGATCAAGGCGGCGCTGGCGCCGTACCCGTTGATTCCGCAGCGCGGCCACCACTTCCCACAACGCCTCGCCGCGGCCCACCACGACGCCTCTGACGTGTTCGCGGGTACGGCGGTCGTCCAGGTCGGTTCCGACACGCCGCAGCTCAGTGTCGGACAACTCCACCAGGCGGCGACCGCGCTGTCGACGCACGACGCGGCGCTCGGGCTGGCCCACGACGGTGGATGGTGGGCGCTGGGAGTGCGCACGGCCGCCCTAGCGGTCGGGCTTGCGAAGGTGCCGACCTCGCACGCGGACACCGGCCGACGCACACTGGCCATGCTTGTCGAGTCCCACGCCTCGGTGTCCCTGCTGGCGGTGCTGCGTGACGTCGACACCCTCGCCGACGCCCAAGCGGTGCTGCGGCATCCGCACTGTGGCGGGCGGTTCGCGGCGGCGGCCGAGGCGGCGGTCTCGCACCGATGAGCAGCATCGCCTCCGCCCGGTTGGGGTACGACGCCGCGCTCGCCGGCGCGGAGTGCTATGTCATCGGCCTGGGCGCACGGCCGCGGACGCTGCCGGTCCGCCGCTGGCGTGGCGAACCCACGGACGCCGACCATCGACTGCTCGACCTGTGCCAGGGCCCGACCCTCGACGTCGGCTGCGGCCCCGGCCGGCTTGCGGCGGAGCTGTTGCGACGCGGGCAACCGGCCTTGGGCATCGACGTCTCCGCCGTCGCGGTGGCCATGGCCCGTCGCCGGGGGGTGCCCGCCCTGGTGCGAGACGTCTTCGCCCCGCTGCCCCAGCCAGGAACCTGGACCAGCGTGCTGCTCGCCGACGGCAACATCGGTATCGGGGGAGACCCGGACCGGCTGCTGGACCGGGCATGCCACCTGCTGTGCCGAGGCGGTGCAGTCGTGGTCGAGTTGGCGGCCCGGGGGATCCCCACTCGACGACATCAGCTGTGTCTGCTGGTGCACGAGCGGCGAACTCAGCCGTTCAGCTGGGCGGTGGTCGGCGTCGACGAGATTGCAGCGATGGTGGGCGCGGCGGGGCTTGCCCTGGAACATGTGGAACAGGTGGACGGTCGCTGGTTCGCCCGGCTGTGCCGCCGGGTTGGGCGAACGCGATGAAAGCGCTGCGGGTACCGAGGACTGCTGACTTCACCAGCCGGTTGCGCGGACCTCAGGTGTCCGCCCGGGTTGGGATGTGGCTGGGTGTGGCTTTTGCGGTTGCCTTTGTGACCGGCGTGTTCAGTCACTACGCCCAGGCCGACCCGGCACCGGCCTGGCTGGCCACCCGTCCGGTCTGGCTGTACCGCGTCACCCAGGGGGTGCACGTGCTGGCCGGGACCGCTGCCATTCCCCTGCTCTTGGTCAAGCTGTGGTCGGTGTATCCGAGGCTGTTCATCCGGCCGCCGGCCCTGCGTCGGTGGCGTGCGGCTCTGGTGCACCTATTGGAGCGGGGGTCCATCGCGGTTCTCGTCGCGAGTGCGCTCTTCCAGGTGGTCACCGGTGTGGTGAACACCACGACGTGGTATCCGTGGTCGTTCAGCTTCCGCTCGGCTCACTACGCGGTCGCCTGGATCGCGGTGGGGTCGCTGCTCGTGCACGTGGCGGTGAAGCTGCCGGTGATCCGCTCCGCCTTGGGTGCCGATGTGGACGCCGCAGAGGCGAGGACCTCCAGTCCGCCCGGCGAGAAGGACGCGGCGGTGAGTCGTCGTACCGTCCTGCGGGCGACCTGGCTGGCGGCCGGCGTGGCGGTGCTGAGCACCGCCGGGGCGACGATTCCTGGGCTGCGGCGGGTGTCGGTGTTCGCGGTCCGCAGCGGTGAGGGGCCGCAGGGAATCCCGATCAACGGCAGTGCGGTGGAGGCAGGGGTGACCGCGTCGGCGCGGAGTCCCGCCTGGCGGCTGGAGCTGGTCAACGGTGCGCGGCACGGGTTCGTCTCTCGGGCCGAGCTGGAGGCGATGCCGCAGCACGAGGCCCGACTGCCGATCGCATGCGTCGAGGGGTGGAGCGCCTCCGGGACCTGGTCCGGTGTACGGGTGCGCGACGTGCTTGCCCGCGTGGGCGCGCCTCCGAACTCCCGTCTCCGGGTGTTCTCGCTGCAGGAAGGTTGGGAGGAGGACCTGCCGCCACAGTACGCCGCGGACGGGCTGACTTTGCTGGCGCTTCGGCTCGGCGGCGAGCCGCTCGCGTTGGACCACGGCTACCCGTGCCGACTCATCGCACCCAACCGGCCAGGCGTGACCCAAACCAAGTGGTTACGCCGGCTGGAGGTGGTCACGTGATCGCCAGTGCCATCATGCGAGACACGATCCTGCGGGTGACCCTGGGAATGGTCGGCTGCCTGGGGGCGGCCTACGGCGTACGGCTCGCACTGGGTCTTTCGCTGGTGGATCAGGCAGCGCTGCTGCTGTGGCTCGCCACTGGCGTGGTCCTGCACGACGGTCTGCTCGCGCCGCTGGTAGTGCTGCTGGGCTGGTGGACCGCTCGGCGGGTACCGGCCCCGGAACGCCGTCCGGTCACGATCGCGGCGATCGTCCTGGGGACCGTCACGCTTGCCGCGGTTCCGGTGCTGCTCGGCTTCGGCGGGCAGCCCAGCAACCCGACGATTCTCGACCGCAACTACGTCGCCGGGTGGTTGGTGCTGGCTGTGCTAGTCGCTCTAGTCGCGACGGCATCGGCATTGGTACGACGCGCCCAGGTCCGGGGACGGTGACCCGAGATGCGACCCGAGTCCGCGACCGCTACGGCTGATTGCGCCTACCATCGAAGCGTGGGGCAGCGGGTGCTGGTCGTCGAGGACGACCCCACGGTGGCGGAGGTCGTGCTGACGTATCTGCGAGACGCCCACTACGAAGTGGAGCACGCGGCCGACGGAGAGTCCGCCCTCCGCAGCTTCGCCCATGCGCCACACGACGTGGTCATCCTCGACCGACTTCTTCCCGGTATCGACGGTGTGGAGGTGCTGCGACGCCTTCGCCTGGACGGGGAACCGGACGGCGTACCGGTGATCATGCTGACCGCTCTGGGGGACGAGGACGACCGACTGCACGGGCTGGAGGTCGGGGCGGACGACTATGTGACCAAGCCGTTCAGCCCACGTGAGCTGGTGCTGCGCATCGCCTCTGTGCTGCGGCGTGCGAACGGCAGCCCGCCGGGGCAGCCGGCTCAGGTCAGCGACGGCCCGCTGCGGATCGACACGGCGGCGCACGCGGCCTGGCTGCATGACGAGCCCCTGCCGCTGACGGCGCGGGAGTACCACCTGCTGTGGCACTTCGTCATGCATCCCGGTGTCGCCTACTCGCGCAGCGAGTTGCTGCACGAGGTGTGGGATTGGTCGTTCGGAGACGAGTCCACGGTCACCGTGCACGTCCGCAGGCTGCGGGAGAAGGTCGAACAGGATCCAGCTGATCCCCGGCGGTTGCTCACGGTCTGGGGTGTCGGCTACCGCTGGGAGCCGTGGCCCGAGTTGTCCCGGTGAGTGCTCGGCTGACCGTCGTGGCGATCGCGGCAGCGTGCTCGATCGGCGTCGGGTTGACGGCGATGCTGACGCGCCCGCTGCTATCCCGGGCGTCGGTGCGGCACGCGTTCGCCGCAGTAGCGCTGGTCGCCGTACTTGGCTGTGTCGCCGGACTGTTGGTGGCCGCCAAGGCGATGTTTCTCAGTGACCGTGACTTCGAGGTCGTCCTCGTGGTGGCGGGAGTGACGGGGGTAGTCAGCCTCGCCTTCGCGATGATCCTGGCCGCACCCTTCGTGCGGGGTTCACGGCTGCTGCGCAATGCCGCACGAGACTTGGGGGAGCAGGGGGAGTACACCCCTCCTCGGCACACTCCGAGCACCGAGCTGCAGGAGGTCTCGGCCGAGTTGAGCCATGCCTCCGACCGGCTGCGAGAGGCGCGTGAACGGGAGCGGGCGATGGAGCGGTCGCGAAGTGAGCTGATCGCCTGGGTCTCGCATGACATCCGCACACCCCTGGCCGGGATGCGCGCAATGACCGAGGCGCTCGAGGACGGCTTGGCCGACGACCCGGAGCGCTACCACAAGCAGATTCGCAGCGAGGTCGAGAAGATGGCCGAGCTGGTCGACGACCTCTTTGCGCTGTCGCGGATCAACGCCACGGCCTTACGGCTGGATCTTGTCCCGATGGCGCTCACCGACCTGGTTAGCGATGCTCTCGCGACCACCGAGCCGCTCGCCACCGCCCGTCTGGTGCAGCTGTCGGGTGAAGCGGAGCCGGGGCTTCAGGTCATGGCCGACGTGCGCGAGCTCATGCGGGTGGTCGGCAACCTGCTCGACAACGCCATCCGGCACACCGCCAGCGAGGGCAGGGTGGCCGTGAGCGCTCATGCCGACGGGGCGCATGCGGTCCTCGCCGTGCAGGACGAGTGCGGCGGTGTCCCACCAGAGCAGCTGGCTCGTGTGTTCGACACCGGCTGGCGAGGCAACGGCGCGCGCACCCCCGGAACCGAGGCCCGCGCCGGCCTGGGCCTTGCGATCGTGAAGGGCCTCGTGGAGGCGCACGGTGGGCAGGTGGCGGTGCGCAACGCGGGGCTGGGCTGCCGTTTCGAGGTGCGGTTACCCCGTCGGTGAGTGGCTCGCGCGTTCGGCGTCGGCAAGCGCCTGTGCGGCCTTGACCGCACCGAGATGGCTGAATGCTGCGGAATCAGGATGCAGCCGGGGTGTCCATGCCGAGTCGAGGAGAGAGCCGTACGCGCGTCGAGCTTGTCAAGTTTTCTGTGTAGGTTGCGGTTTCCAATTTTGTTCAGATGAACTCGGGCAGGCGGCCGGGGTAGGCGATGGCGAGCGCGTTGAGGGCTTGGGTCCAGCCCTGGACGACGGCGCCCT
>JALYMZ010000245.1 GCA_030773435.1 Actinomycetota bacterium
CCGAGGAGGCCGGTGTCCTCCGCACCGCTTGCGGGCTCGCCGACGCCACCAAGACGGTCGCCGAGCTGGCGCGGGACACCGGGTCCGCACCGGGCACCGAGGCGTGGGAGGCGACCAACCTGGTCACGGTCGCGACCGCGCTCCTGCACGCCGCACGCGTACGGAAGGAGACCCGCGGCTCCCACTGGCGAGGTGACTTCCCGGCCCGCGACGACGCCCGCTGGCGCGGCCACGTCGACCTCACCGCCGACGCAGCGGGCCGGCTCGAGGCGGCGTTCGCGCCGCTGGCCGACGGTGACCTGCGCAAGCAGGGCCGATGACGACGACGTACGACGCGCGCGCCGCGCTACGCGAGGGCGGGCTGGACCCCGACCGGGTGGCCGGACTGGTGCGCGCCGGCCTGGAGGAGGACCTGGACGGCGGCGTCGACGTCACCACCGAGGCCACGGTGCCCGCCACGGCACGGGCGAGCGGCGACTTCGTGCTCAGCGTGCAGGGGCCGACCCAGGCGCTACTCACCGCGGAGCGCACCGCATTGAACTTCCTGTGCCACCTCTCGGGGATCGCGACCGCGACCCGGCGCTGGGTCGACGCGGTCCGCGGCACCGGCGCCCGGGTCCGGGACACCCGCAAGACCACGCCGCTGCTGTGGTCGCTGGAGAAGTACGCCGTGCGATGCGGCGGCGGCGTCAACCACCGGATGTCGCTGGCGGCCGAGGCGCTGGTGAAGGACAACCACGTGGTCGCCGCCGGGGGCGTCGGCGCCGCGCAGCGGCTGGTGCGTGAGCGCTTCCCCGGCGTACCGGTGGAGTCCGAGGTCACTCGGCTGGACCAGCTGGAGGAGGTGCTGGCCGCGGGTGCGGACTCCATCCTGCTCGACAACATGGCGCCGCAGGTCGTGCGCGACGCGGTCGCCATCGTGCGCGGGCGCGCGACCGTCGAGGCCAGCGGCCGGCTGACCCTCGAGGGCGGCCGGGCCGTCGCGGAAGCTGGGGTCGACTTCCTCGCCGTCGGGGCGCTCACCCACTCCGCGCCGGCCCTCGACATCGCCTTCGACCTACGGGAGCACCGATGACGCTGCTGTGTGTCGACGTCGGCAACAGCCACACGGTTCTGGGGGTGTTCCAGGGGGCCGGTCTGCTGCAGCACTGGCGGGTGGCAACCGACGAGCGGCGTACCGCGGACGAGTGGGCGCTGGTGCTGCAGGGGCTCATCGGTCGCCTCAGCGGCGACGCCGTGGTGGACGGCATCGCCTTGTGCTCCACCGTGCCGATGGTGCTGCACGAGATGCGCGACATGCTGCGGCGTCACTACGACGACGTGCCCGCCCTGCTGGTGGAGCCCGGGGTGCGCACCGGCGTCCCGGTACTGACGGACAACCCGCGTGAGGTCGGCACCGACCGCGTCCTCAACGCGCTCGCGGCGTCACGCCTGTGCACCGGCCCGTCCATCGTCGTGGACTTCGGCACTGCCACCAACTTCGACGTGGTGAGCGCCCGCGGGGAGTACCTCGGCGGCGCCATCGCACCCGGCATCGAGCTGTCGCTGGAGGCGCTGGCGACCCGTGGCGCCCAGCTGCGCCGGGTCGAGGTGGCCCGGCCCCGGTCGGTGGTGGCCAAGAACACCGTCGAGGCGCTGCAGTCCGGCGCGGTGTACGGCTTCGCCAGCCAGGTCGACGGGCTGGTCGATCGCATGATCGAGGAGCTCGGCTGGGCCCCGCAGGGGGTCACCGTGATCGCCACCGGGGGCCTGGCTCCGGTGGTGCTGCAGGAGTGCCGGACGCCGTTGCGGCACGAGCCGTGGCTGACCCTGATCGGCCTGCGGCTCGCCTACGAGCGCACCACTCGCTGACCCGTGGGCGCGGGCCGCCGGCAGGCGGTGCACCGCCCCTACGCCGTAGCCTAGGCAGCCATGACCGACCGGCCGGCGCCCACCGCGGAGCATCCCCCGCCGGGTGACGACCTGCCGGAGCAGATGCGGGTACGCCGGGAGAAGCGGGCCCGCATGCTCGCCGAGGGCCGGCAGCCCTACCCTGTGTCGGTCCCCCGCAGCCACACGCTGCGCCAGATCCGTGAGACCTACGACGGGGCGGGGCTGGAACCCGACACGCGGACCGGAGACCACGTCGCCGTCACCGGTCGGGTGATCTTTATCCGGAACACCGGCAGGCTCGCGTTCTGGCGCCTGCGGGAGGGCGACGGCACCGAGCTGCAGGTGATGCTGTCGGAGGCGGACGTCGGCGCCCAGTCGCTGGCCGACGCGAAGGCTCTGGTGGACATCGGCGACCACGTCGCCGTGGAGGGCGAGGTGGTGACGAGCCGCCGCGGCGAGCTCTCGGTGCGGGCTACGGGATGGCGGATGGCAGCCAAGACGCTGCGCCCGCTGCCGGTTGAGCACAAGCCGTTGACCGAGGAGATGCGGGTGCGCCTGCGCTACGCCGATCTCATCGTGCGGCCACAGGCGCGGGAGATGGTCCGGCTGCGCGCCGACGTGCTGGCATCGCTGCGGGAGACCCTCGCCGAGCAAGGATATCTCGAGGTGGAGACACCAGTGCTGCAGTACGTCCACGGCGGGGCGGCTGCACGACCGTTTCGGACCCACAGCAATGCCTTCGACGACGACATGACGCTGCGCATTGCCCTGGAGCTGCCGCTGAAGAAGGCGGTGGTCGGTGGCGTCGAGCGGGTTTACGAGATCGGCCGAATCTTTCGCAACGAGGGTGTCGACTCCACGCACAGCCCGGAGTTCACGATGCTGGAGGCCTACCAGGCCTACGGCGACTGCGACACCATCGCGGACCTGACCCGGGACTTGGTGGTGAATGCGGCCCGCCGGGCCCGACGCACCGTCGTACCCGACGGACAGGGGGGCAAGATCGACCTGGAGGAACCGTGGCGCCAGGTCTCCATTCACGCAGCCGTCTCGGCTGCGGTGGGTGCTGACGTCACCCCGCGGACCGAAGCCGACGAGCTGCGCCGGTACGCGGCGGCGCACGCGGTCGGGCTGCAGCCGTCCTGGACCGCCGACCAGATCGTGGTTGAGCTGTTCGAGCAGCTGGTCGAGGACACGTTGCTGCGGCCGACCTTCGTCGTCGACTTCCCGGCGTCGATCCGCCCACTTGCGCGGCCACATCGCAGCCTCGCGGGGCTGGCAGAGGCCTGGGACCTGGTGGTGGCCGGGGTCGAGCTGGCCACCGGCTACTCCGAGCTGTCCGACCCGGTCCTGCAGCGCGAACGCCTCCTCGAGCAGTCCGCTCGCGCCGCCGGTGGTGACCCGGAGGCCATGCAGCTCGACGAAGACTTCCTACGCGCCCTCGAGTACGGATTCCCGCCCACCGGCGGAATGGGCATGGGCGTCGACCGGCTGCTGCGGGTTTTGACCGGAAAGGGCGTCCGGGAGACGATTCTGTTTCCGCTGCTGCGCCGGGAATGAGGCGGCACCCGCACGTCGAGTTGCACGGTCCCGGCTGTTCGGCTATACCATGTCGGTAGCCGCTATCGGCGGATACCGATTTCACGAGGGAGTATGTTGTGGCAAAGCGTACGGAAGTGCGACTCGTCGACGACCTGGACGGCAGTGAGGCCGACGAAACCGTGTCGTTCGCGCTCGACGGAGCTGCATACGAAATCGACCTGTCGTCGGAAAATGCAGCCAAGCTGCGTGACGCCCTCGCGCTCTACGTCAGCCACGCCCAGCGGACCACCGGCGGTGGACGCGGTGGCCGCCGCCGGGGTGCGCGGCGCCGCAGCGACTCCGGCACCCCGTCGACCGGGCAGATGCGCGAGTGGGCCAGGAGCCAGGGCTACCAGGTGTCCGACCGTGGCCGGGTGTCCGCCGAGGTGCGCGAGGCCTACCTGGCTGCGCACTGACCGTTTCCC
>JALYMZ010000246.1 GCA_030773435.1 Actinomycetota bacterium
CTGGGCAGGCGGTCCGGGACGGCGCCGGCGGCCCCGACGGGCAGCCGCCCGCCGGCAACGCGAGCTCGGAGACGTGGCGGGCCTACGCCGAGACCGTCGGCGTGCAGGTCCCGACCGACGCCGGCCGCGAGGACATCAAGCAGCTGCTGTCGGACCGCGGGCTGCTCGACCAGTAGCGCGTGGTGGCCGTCCGTCACCCGCGCGTCGGCTGCCGGGCGGCCAGCACCGCCGTCACCCCCGCTCACGCTCGAGCAAGGAGCCTCCGTGGCACGCAAGCTGCTGTACCCGGTGAACTTCATCGACCCGGCCTCGGGCGAGCAGGTCACGTTTGCGCCCGGCTCGACTGTGCCCGACTGGGCCGAGCGGATCCTCGACGCGCACCCGGCCTACTACGTCGTGGTCGACGAGCCGACGCCCCGTGAGGGCGTGCTGTTCGTCGAGCCGACCCGGGAGGGCTGAGCCGTGGCGAACATGCCCGACCTCATCGAGGTGCGGGTCACCGACTACCTCGCCCGTGGGGTGACTCCTCCGGCGCTGACCGGCCCGATGAACGTGGTGCTGCTGTCCGCGCTGGGTGCCGGCGACGCGGCGGGCACTCCGGTCGCGGGGACGGTGAAGGCGTACGGCCCGACCGCCGCCGGGACGAACCCGGCGAGCAACGGGGCGCTGCTGCGCTGGGAGGGGCTGGCGAACCCCACGACGGTCGCCGGCTTCCGCATCCAGGACAGCGCAGCGACTCCGACCGCGACGCAGGACAATATCCCGCTGACCGGCGGGTCGAAGAGCGTGACCGACGGCATCTTCGAGGTCCCCGCCGGCGGCCTGACCGTCACGAGCGCGTAGGTCTGCCGCGTGGCGGTCCGGCACTCGTTCGTCTCCGGCGCTGCCGCTGCTGCTGACACTGCCGTGGTGGACGGGCCGGACTGGAACGCCGACCACGTCATGCCCGCCGCCTTCGTGTTCCCCCTGATGGGAACCACGATCACCTTCACGAACCTGGGCAGCGGGATAACCGACCCGGGCGGCCGGGTCCGCACGATCGTGGACCTGCGTCAGGCGACGTTCGTGCGCCACCTCGTCTCCATCCAGACGGGCGGCTCGGCCGGTTCGGAGGCACGGCTCCAGTACACGACCGACGGCGGGACCACCTGGACCAATCTCGACGACCTGGACGGACTCGCCGTCAGCATCGCCAGCTCTGCGGGCGTCGTCCGGGTCTCGCCGTGGCGCGCGCCAGCAGCCGGAGCGAAGGTCGACGACGTGGTGATCCGCATGGTGTGTCTCGGCGGTGACGGCGTCGCTGACCCTGTCCTGTACCGCTCCGAACTTCACGTGAGGTGAACGGCTGAGATGGCTACCGCGATCGTGTTCCCGCCGTCCACCGAGAAGGCCGCGCCCGGCGCGGCCGGCAGCATCGACCTGACCTTCGACGTGGCCTACAGCCTGGACAACGGGACCATCGACATGGACCTGGTGACGGTCAACGTCGCCTCCGGCGAAACCCCGGCGGTGCTGATGGGCCGGGTGTCTGCAGCAGTCACCGCCCGGGCCACGCAGCGCGGCTACTCAGTGCCGAAGTCAGCGATCACCGTCCTCAGCTCCTTCTCCAAGGGGTAGCCGCGCGTGCCCGCCTTCGACGGCGGCGCGTTCGACAAGGGCGCGTTCGACGCCCTAGCCGTGGTCACCGGGTCGGGTGCCCGGCTCGGCCTCGACGTCGGCGGAGGGCAGCGGCGCTGCTGTGGCCCGGGGCTCGGCCGACGGCTCGGCTGCGGCTACGGCCTTCGGCGCCGGACTGGCCGTCGCGACCGGCTCCGGTGCGGCCACGGCAGGCACGACTGCTGCGGGCACCGGCGCGTCCGTCATCAGGGGCTCCGGCGCGGCGGCCGCTGCGGCGTCGGCAAGTGCCACTGGCACACCCGTGTCGGTCGGCTCAGGTGCCGCGACGGCGGCGACCACGGCGAGCGGCGGCGGCGTTCCCGTCTCCACCGGCAGTGCCTCGGCGACCGCCGCTGGGACCGCAGCAGGTGCCGGCGGCCCAGTTCCCCAAGGCCGAGGGGACGGGGCAGCCACCAGTACCGCTTCGGCGGACGGGGTGCCCGTCGTGCAGGGCGCTGGCGGGGCCGTGGCGCAGGCCTCCGGTTCGGCCGAGGGAAGCCCGGTCCGCGTGGGCACGGCCAGCGGCTCCGTCACGGTCACCGCCGACGGGTCCGG
>JALYMZ010000247.1 GCA_030773435.1 Actinomycetota bacterium
CGACCGGCCGAGGCGGTCCAGCCGCCACACCACCAGCGTGTCCCCCGGCCGCAGCTGCTCGAGCACCTCATCGAGTTGCGGGCGCCGGTCCAGCGCCCCCGACGCATGATCGGTCCACACCCGCCAGAAACCCGCCGCGGTCAGCTCGTCGACCTGCAGATCCGGGTTCTGCTCGGTCGTCGAGACCCGCGCGTAGCCCAGCAGGTGTGACACGTCGCGAACGTAGCGGAAACGGTCCGCGAAGCGCGGGACGACACACTGATTCCGTACACCAGTTGCGCTACACCGACGATCCCACCACCACGCTCATGTGACCTTCAGCGGTAGGTGGCGCGGTTCTCACAGCGCTATGTGGCCGGGTTAGCGGGCGGACTGGCGGTGGTGGTCACGTCCGACAGATGACGGCCACACGTGACAGGGCCGCCGAAGCCTGCGCGCTCACCTAGCGCTGACCACGCTGGACCCCGACTCCAAGAGGCGCTGAGGGGCGCACGGTGGCGCCAGTCATCATGCGCGGGGCCGCGGCACCCGCAGCGGGCGGCGCCACCTCCCGGACCGATCGCAGCCGGTGCGGAAACTCCTGTGCTCACTGGGGCGGCGCACCCCGTGAGCGGTGCTGTGTCCGGGGCCAGCTAGGCAGTTCGGTTGTCGGCGACAGCGGCGAGAGCGTTCTGCAAGCGGGCCTTGGCGTCGGCGGCGATGGGCTGCAGCTCCGGTCGGTCGGGGACGCTGACCATGATCTCCGGGTTGAGTGAAGAGACCAGGGTCTGCCCGCTGTCGTTGGTGCGGACCACGACGTTGCAAGGCAGCAGCAGACCGAGGTCGGGCTCGATCTGCAGGCCTTCGCGGGCCAGCGGCGCGTTGCAGGCACCCAGGATGACCTGCGGCGGCACGTCCACGTCCAGCTTCTCCTTCAATGTGGCGGCGACGTCGATCTCGGTGAGGATGCCAAACCCCTGCTCGGCCAACGCTGCCCTGGTCCGGTCCAGGGCCTGCTCGAGAGTTGCGTCGATGCGCACGCTCATGCCGTAGTCAGACACGTCTTCTCCTTGTTGTTGTAGTTGTTGTTGGTCATCGGGTGACATAGTCGAGCACGGGGACAAGCGAGTGCACCACTCACGTCAGGGTGGGCCCCAACCCTCGTCAGTGGCTCGTCGTGCCCTGACGGCTCTCCAGCCGGGCCGCGATCAACCGATCGGCGACTACTCCGGTGGCGAAGGAGTAGACCGCCTTGTGCAGGACGTCGACGACCTGCTCCCGCACCGGCCAGGTATGCGGCGGCGCACCGACGCCGGTGACGTTCTCCACCGTCTGGTCGGTCGCCAGGCGCACCACCGTGTGGGCCAGGTGCGCCCGAGGGCCACGGAGTCCGACTGCGGCCCAGACTCCCCGCAACACCCCGAGGGCGACACCGGTGCCCCAGTGCATGGCGTGGTTCCACACCAGCGGGCGGTCAGCGTCGCGGGGCTGCTGCCCGAGCAGTGTCAGCAGGGCTCTGGCTGGCACGTAGGAGTCGGGCCGATGGGTCACTGCCTGCTCGAGCTTTTCGCCGGCGGTCATGACCGCAACACCGATCAGGCCGGCGGCGGCACCTTGCAGCGCTGCGGGCAGGAGTGAGGTGGCCCGTCCAGTGCTCGTAGTCACGTGAGGTTCTCCATTCGGCTGGGCTACTTGGGTCGAAGTGCGCGAAGGTCACCCGGTGGCGGCCGGGTTGACCAGAGCTTGGACGACAACGAAAGCAGCGACGGCGAAGACGAGGTAGGCGAACCATCGACGCATCCGGTCGGCCGGCAGCCGGGCGGCGAAGCCCCCGGCGACCAGCGACCCGGCGATCGCGGTGAAGGTGAAGGCACCGACGATGCGGTAGTCGAGTTCGACGTCGCCGGCGTGGGCGGTGAAGCCGGCGGCGGAGTTGAGCACGATGATGGCCAGCGAGGTGCCGACCGCGGTGGTCATCGGCAGGCCGAGCAGCAGCACCAGGGCGGGGATGATGAGGAAGCCGCCGCCGACACCGAACAGGCCGGTGAGGAACCCGACCGCGATGCCGGAGCCGATGGCCTTGGGCAGGCAGCCGCGCCAGTTCACGCCGCCGCCGGGCAGCGCACAGTCGCCGCCCACCTCGAGCTGCTCACGGAGCATGCGCAGGGCGGCGGCCACCATGAGGGCGGCGAAGCCGACCAGCAC
>JALYMZ010000248.1 GCA_030773435.1 Actinomycetota bacterium
TGTAGAGCGGGAGGCTCAGGAGGGCCGGCGCGCGCTCGCCGTGGAACGCGAGCGGCTCACCAAGGACGCCGCGGAGCGGCACTCGGCGGCGGTCGAGGAGACCCGGCGGCTGCTCGCCGACGCCGAGGAGCGGGTCGACGCGGCGGAGCGCCGGGCCGCCGACGCCACCACGCAAGCCAACCGACAGCGCGCGGAGGCCACCGCTGAGGCCGAGCGCGTCGCCGTCCGTGCCCGCCGAGAGGCCGAGCAGATCGTCGCCGCGGCACGCCAGCAGGCCAAGCAGATCCAGGCACACGAGCACGCCGACGTGGGGCGGTCGGTGGAGGCGACGCGAGCCGAGCTCGCGGCGCTGCAGAAGCGTCGCGACGGGATCGTCGCCCAGCTGGTCAGCCTGCACGAGTTGGTGGCCTCCTTCCACAGCGACGACGACCACAGCGACGACGACCACAGCGACGACGAGCCGGTCGACGGCGGCGACGAGCAGACGCACGTCGTCGCATCGACCCGCACCGACGAGGAGACCCAGGTCATCCCGGCCGCCCGTGACTCCTGAACCGCGGCCGGTCAGCGCCACGCGTAGGCTGCCGCGGTTGGAGGTCTCCTCCCCCGGGCAGGGAGGACGATGAGCGAGCCGCAGCGCCACGGCAGTGAGCCGCCGGTGGAGCCGCGGGTGGAGCCACCGGTGGAGCAGCGCCCGGTCGACCCCCTGGGCGCGCCGGGTCGGCCGTTGGCCCGGCACTCGCCGTTCTACCTCGGCTTCTTCGGCGCGCTCGGTGTGCTGGTGGCGATGTTCCTGGCCAGCGTGGCCGCAGCCGCGTCGTCGGTGCTGGTGCTGGTCGTGGTGGCGATGTTCCTCGCCGTGGGGCTGGACCCGGTCGTGCAGGCGCTCGTGCGACGGGGCGTGCGCCGCGGCCTGGCGGTCACCGTCGTGACCGTCGCCGTGGTGCTGGCGCTGATGCTCTTCGTCGTCGCCCTCGTGCCGGTCATCTCCGACCAGGTCGCCGCCATCGTCGAGGCCACTCCGGAGATCGTGCAGCGGCTGCAGGAGACCCAGTGGATTCGCGACCTCGACCGGCGATTCGACCTGCTGGACCGGGCCGCGGCGCAGATCCGACAGGGCGGACTCGCCGAGCAGCTGGCCGGCGGCGTGCTCGGGGTTGGTCTGGCGGTGCTGAACGCGCTGGCCAACACCCTGGTCGTGTTCATCCTGACGCTGTACTTCCTGGCGTCCCTGCCCAGGGTCACCGGTTCGGCGTACCGGCTGGTGCCCGCCTCACGTCGCGAGCGCGTGCGCAGCCTCGGCGACGAGATCCTGCGCCGGATCGGGAGCTACGTCAGTGGGGCGTTCCTCGTCGCCGCGCTGGCCGCCGTGTCGTCACTGGTCTTCCTGGTCGTCGTCGGCCTGGGTCAGTACGCCGTGGCGCTGGCGTTCGTGGTGGGCGTGCTGAGCTTCATCCCCCTGGTGGGCGCGACGATCGCCGCGATCATCGTCTCCGCGATCGGGCTGGCCGCCGACCCCGTCATCGGGCTGGCCTGCCTGATCTTCTACATCGTCTACCAGCAGGTGGAGAACTACCTGATCTACCCGCGGGTGATGGCGCGCTCGGTCGACGTCCCGGGAGCCGTGACGGTGGTGGCGGCGCTCATCGGTGGGACGCTGCTCGGCATCGTCGGTGCGTTGCTGGCCATCCCGACGGCGGCGGCGATCCTCCTCGTCGTACGAGAGGTGCTGCTCAGGCGCCAGGACACGCGCTGAGCGCGAAGCCGCACACCGCGTCGGTGAACGCCTCCGGCGCCTTAACCGCGGCGAGATGACCGGCTCGCCCACGGTGACGAGCTGCCCGCGCGGCAACTCGTCCGCCATCGCCCGCACCTCCGCCGGCGGGGACAGGGTGTCCTCCTCCCCCACCAGCACGAGCGCGGGTACGTCGACCCCACGCAGCACGTCCCACGGCTGGGCTCGGCGGGCCATGGCGCGCTGGGCCCAGGCCGCCGACTGCGAGTCGGCGGACTCCACGATGTCGCGGACGAACGTCACCGCCTCGGGACGGTCGCGCCGGGTGGTGACACTGAGCAGGCTCGGCAGCACCTCGTCCACGAGCACCTGCGTGCTGGCGGTCTCGACGAGTGTGCGGGCGATGCGTTCCCGGTTCTGCCGGCCGGCAGGTGGGTCGGCGCGCCCGCCTCGGTGTCGGCCAGCACGATGGCACGAGGCCCGGGTCGTCGTCGCTGGCGACCGAGTCACCGCAGCCCGTCAAGTCCGGCGTGACCACCCGCAAGCTGGGTGTGCAGCAACCAGCGGGCGGCCCTCACCGCACTCCGCGTGTGCCAGGACGTTCATTGCTGCTCCCACGGACCCGGCATCCGCTCCATCGGGCCGTCCCAGTGGCGCGGCAGCGGCGCGGCGCCCGGTACGACGTCGGACACCACGAGATCGAGCACGGTGTCGGCATGCCCCACCAACAGGTGTTTCGCACCGGCGACTCCGATGACCTCCGCCTGGGGCACGGCCGCGAACCGGACCCGCGCCTCCGGCGGCTGCAGGTAGTCGTCGTGCTCGGGAACCAGGACCCGCAACGGTTTGCCGGACCGTGCCCAGCGTTGCAGGTCGTCGTCGGCGGTGTAACGCAGCGGCGGCGACATCAGCACCGCGCCGGTCACGGCAGGGTCGCAGCCGTGCATGAGTGCCAGGTCGGTGCCGAAGGACCAGCCGAGCAGCCACGGCGCCGGCAGGTCGGCGTACTCGACGTACTCGATAGCGGCCGCCACGTCGAAGCGTTCGCCGCGGGCCTCGTCGAAGGTGCCCTCACTGCGGCCCCGGTCGCTGGCGGTGCCGCGAGTGTTGAACCGCAGCACCGCCAGGCCGGCCAGCGCCGGCAGCCGAAACGCCGCCTTCCGTAGCAGGTGGCTGTCCATCATCCCGCCGTGGGTGGGCAGCGGGTGCAGGCAGACCAACGTGGCCACCGGGTCTCGGTCGGCGGGCCGGGCGAGCTCGCCGACGAGGCGCAGCCCGTCCGCGGTGTGCAAAGTGATCGGCTCACGGCGGGCCGGCAGCACGGAGCTGGCCCGGATCTCCGGCATCAGCGAGTCGAGTGGTCGCGAACGCCGCGACCGGTCTTGCGGCCGAGGTAGCCGGCCGTGACCAGATGCTGCAGCAGCGGAGCCGGCGCGAACCCCGGCTCCCGGACCTCCAGGAACAGCGCCCGCTGGATCGCCAGGGCGACGTCGGTGCCGACGACGTCGAGCAGCTCCAACGGCCCCATCGGCAGCGCGCACCCGGCCCGCATGGCGGTGTCGATGTCGTCGGCCGACGCGTAGTGGGCCTCCAGCATCTTCACGGCGTCGTTGAGGTATGGAAACAGCAGCGCGTTGACGACGAAGCCGGCCCGGTCACCGCAGGAGACCGCAACCTTGCCCAACGTGCCTACGACCGCCCGCACGGTCTCGGCCACCTCGTCCGACGTCGACACCGTCGACACGACCTCCACCACCTGCATCACCGTGGCCGTGCTGACGAAGTGCATGCCGACCACGTCGGCCGCCCGGCCGGTGACGGCGGCGCACTCGATGACCGGCAGCGACGAGGTCGTGGTGGCCAGGATCGTGCCCGGCTTGCAGATCTCGTCGAGGTTCTCGAACAGCGCCCGCTTCACCGCGAGGTCCTCCACGAGCACCTCGACGACGAGGTCGACGCCGGCCAGGTCGGCCAGCGCCGTGCTGCGGCTGACGTGGGTCACGTCGTAGCCGGCCTTGGCGAATATCCCCGCGATGTCGGTCGCCGTCGGGCCGGTGCCGACCACGCCGACGCTCGTGACGGGACGGCGCAGCTGCGGTGCGTCGGCCACGGACGGCGTCTGCTGGTCCGGCACGGCGACCGGGGATCCGGGGCCCTCGTAGGTGTAGAAGCCACGGCCGGTCTTGCGGCCCAGCAGCCCGGCGGTCACCATCTGCTTGAGGATCGGCGCCGGCACGTGCAGCCGGTCGCGACCCTGCCGGTACATGGTGTCCAGGATCTCGCACGCGACGTCAAGACCGATCAGGTCGAGCAGGGCGAGCGGTCCCATGGGATAGCCGCAGCCCAACCGCATCGCGGCGTCGATGTCCTCGCGGGAGGCGTGCCTTGCCTCGTACATCGACACGGCGCGGCTGAGGTAGCCGAACAGCAGCGCGTTGGCGACGAACCCGGCCTTGTCCCCACAGCTGACCGGTGCCTTGCCGAGCGCGCGGGCCAGCTCCAGGACGTCCTCGACGACCTCGGGGTCGGCCACCACGGTGCGGACCACCTCGACGAACTGCTGTACCGGCGCGGGGTTGAAGAAGTGCATCCCGACCACACGCCCGGGGTTGGTCGTGACGGTCGATATCTCGGTGACCGACAGCGACGAGGTGTTCGTGGCGAGCACCGTGTCGGGGCGCACGACCTGGTCCAGCGACCGGAAGACCTGACGCTTCAGGTCGAGGCGCTCGACGACCGCCTCCACCACCAGGTCACAGTCCTGGACGTCGGCGAGCTCGGTGGTGAACTGGATCCGCGCGAAGATCTCGCGCTGCTCCTCCTCGGTCAGCTTGCCCCGCGTCACCGCGCGGGCGGTCGAGTGCTCGACGTGCCGGCGTCCCTGCCCCAAAGACTGCTCCGACTGCTCGACACCCACGACGGCGTAGCCGTTGCGGGCGAAGACCTCGGCGATCCCGGCGCCCATCGTGCCGAGGCCGATGACGCCCACGGTGCTGAACTGGCGAGGCATGGGCGCAGTGTGCCATGCGGCGGTGGCGGCGCACCGTGAGGTCAGCCGCGGGGTAGCCTCCGTCGCGATGCGCCTCGTCATCGCCCGCTGCCAGGTCGACTACACCGGCCGGCTGAGCGCCCACCTGCCGCTGGCCACCCGGCTCATCCTGGTAAAGGCCGACGGCTCGGTGTCCGTCCACAACGACGATGGTGCCTACAAGCCGCTCAACTGGATGTCACCGCCGTGCCAGGTGGACGAGGAGACGCTCGGCGCCGGTGTGGTGCAGTGGACGGTGACCGGCCGGAACGGTGACACGCTGCGCATCCGGCTGGACGAGGTGCTGCACGACTCATCGCACGACCTGGGCGTCGACCCGGGCCTGCACAAGGACGGGGTGGAGCGGCACCTGCAGGCGCTGCTGGCCGAGCATCCGGAGTCCCTAGGGGCGGGCATGGCCCTGGTGCGACGGGAGTTCCCCACCGCGGTCGGCCCGGTGGACCTGCTCTGTCGCGACGCCGCGGGCGGCTGCGTGGCCGTCGAGGTCAAGCGGCGGGGCGAGATCGACGGCGTCGAGCAGCTCACCCGCTACCTCGAGCTGCTCAACCGCGACCCGTTGCTGGCGCCGGTGCGCGGGGTGTTCGCGGCGCAGGAGATCAAGCCGCAGGCACGGGTCCTCGCCACCGACCGCGGGATCTCGTGCGTCGTCGTGGACTACGACGCACTGCGCGGGCTGGACGACCCCGCTTCACGACTGTTCTGAGGTCTGACCGACCAGCCGCAGCACGTCGTCGGCGCACCCCCACGACAGGGTCACGCCGGCTCCGCCATGGCCGTAGCAGTGCACGACCTGGCGGCCGCCTCCACGCAGCTCCCGCTCCAGCCGGACCTGGGGGCGGGCCGGCCGCAACCCGGCACGACAGCCGAGCACCCGCGCCGACGTCAACGCCGGCACCAGCCGGGCCGCCCGCTGCAGGATCTGGGCCTCCACCCCGGCATCCGGCAGTGGCTCCCACCGGCCCTCCTCGTCCGTGCCGCCGACCACGACGTCGTGCTCGCGGGGGACGACGTACGTCGGGCCGTCCGCGTCGAGCCACCACCGGTCCAGCCCGAACTGCTCGACGTACACCACCTGCCCGCGCACCGGGACGACGGACGGATCGCCGCCCAAGAGCCGGCCCGACAGGCCGCACGCGTTGACCACGGTGTCGGCGCGGTCCGGCAGCGCCGCCAACGCCATCCTGGTCACGGTGCCGCCCGCGCACTCCAGGCGTGCCTGCAGCCAGGGCAGGTAGACCGGCATCTGGACCACCGGGGCGGTGAAGCACCAGGCGTCGCGGTATCCCGCCGGCACGTGTCCGCTGCGCTGCAGGTCGGGGACGGCGGCCGCCCACCACGGGTCGGGGCTGGGACGGCGGATCACCTCGGTGCCCGGCACCAGGCGCACGCCCGCGCGGGGCTCGGCGGCCGCCAGCGCGCTGAACTCGGCGTACGACGCCTGCGCCCACGCGGTCACGCGGTCCTGCGGCAGCGCACGATAGGGGTACCACAGCGCCGCGGCGACCGCGGAGGTGGTCTCCAGCGGCAGGTCGCGCGCCACGACGGCGACGTCATGACCCGCCTCCGCGAGGCGGACGGCGCAGGTCAGCCCGATCACACCGGCACCGACGACGAGAACCCGCATGCTCACGAGTCTGCCCGACCCCGCCTCGTGCTCACGCTGTGTGAACGACTAGCGCGGCCGGGCGCTGGTGGCGCGTGTGGGGGTCCCCCGGCGCGACGCCTCCGCACACCCCGAGCGGCAGAGTATCACCCCTGCCCGAGATCTCGGGCAGGGGTGATACTCGGCGTGGGCAACCCGCGCACCCGCGTGCGGCCGCGCCGGCCGGTTTGTGTCCCCAGCCGGCGTCGGGACCGCGGGCATCCACACTCCACGGCAGTCACCCACGGTGACCATCGCTGTCATGGATCCTGATCCCGTGGACAACATGGCGCGGTGGTTCGCCGACGTGCTGCGCTTCGCCCGGCGCGACACCGACCTCAGCCAGCGGCAGCTAGCCCGCTACTCCGGCGTGCCCAAGTCGACGATCGCCGACATCGAGACCGCGTCCGTCGATGTGTCGCTACGCATCGCCGCGCTACTGCTGGCGACCACCGGTTTCGAGGTGCTCATTCGCGGCCCGGACGGGCAGCTCGTGGACTGCCTCCTCGAGAACGACCGGCGGGACCGGGGCGGGCGTCGCTTCCCCGCCCACCTTGACCTGATCCCGCGCCGCGAAAGCGCCGGCTGGCTGCGGTCACTGTCAGCGGCGATTCGTTACCGCCCGGCGGGCTGGACCTTCCGGCTGGACCGGCGGGTCCGGGACAACGCGCGTGCCTTCGGCTACTACGGCGAGGGCGGCTGCCTGCCGCGGATCCCGCGCACCCCGACCCGGGCGGACGTGGACAGCTGGCAGCGAGACGGCTTGCTCTGCGAACGGCCCTGGGACCATGGCGGGTTCTGGTGTGAGCGACCGTAGCCTCAGGCGCCGGCGATCCGGGGGGCTGTCGGGTCCCGCTCCGGACCGCCCTGCTCCCGGGCGACGTAGTCCTCGATCGCCTCGATGTCGTGCTGGGCGCGGGTCACGACCGTGAGCAGGTCGCTCATCGTGGCGACCTCCTCGACCTGCTCCTTGATGAACCACTGCATGAACTGCTCGGAGGCGAAGTCGCCCTCCTCGCGCGCGATGCGCGCGAGCTCGTTGATCTGCTCGGTCACCCGTCGCTCCTGGTCCAGCGCCAACCGCACCGGGGCCACGACGTCGGCGAAGTCGGTGGTCGGCGCCGCCGCGCCCGGCAGGCGCACCGGGGCGTCCTGGTCGAGCAGGTAGCGCACCATCATCATCGCGTGGTCGCGCTCCTCCAGCGCCTGCGCGTAGAAGAACGCCGCCATCTGGGGCATCGTCAACCCGTCGTAGTGGATGGCACAGGCCACGTACTGCAGGTGCGCCGCGAACTCGTTGCCGATCTGCACGTTGAGCCGGTCGACGAAGCGCTGAGCGGGCATCCGTACCTCCAAACCGGAACCACCTGAGCTGACCGGTCCGGCTCGATCCTAGGCGGCGCCGGCGCCGGAGGGGCCGGACAGGGGCGCCGACCGGCGGGTAACCGAGTCGCGACCGCCATCAGTCCGTACGTCACCCGGCGACCTTGCCGGCCGGCTCCACGTGCATGACCCGCAGCAACCCGGTCATCGCGAGCACCCGGCGGATCTGGCCGGTGCAGCCGCGCAGCACCAGCTGGCGCCCGTCGCGCTCCAGCCGCCGGTGCGCGGCCGCCAGCACGCCGAGACCGGTCGCGTCGATGAGCTCGACCTCGGAGAGGTCGACCACGATGGTCCCGGAGGTGATGTCGACCAACTCGTTGAGCGACTGCCGTACCGCCCCCACGTTGCGAGCGTCCAGGTAGCCGACCAGCCGCAACCCGGGGGCCGGACCGGGGCGCGTGCCAGCGGCCTGCTCGTCGACGGTCACGGGCGACCACCTCCGGGTCCAGCGAACGACCCCGCGCGCTCCTGTCCCCAGCGTAGCCGCTGACCGTCGCCGGCCCGTCACCCTGCGTTCGCGTCGGCGAGTCTCCGTCAGAGCCGGCGCAGGTCAGCCGTAGGAGAAGAACCCCGACCCGCTCTTGCGCCCCAGCTCGCCGGCGTCCGCCATGCGCGACAGCAGCTCGGGCGGGTAGAACTTGGGGTCCGCACACTCGCGATAGATGTTCAGCGACGCGTGCCTGAGGATGTCGACCCCCGTCAAATCGATGGTGGCCAACGGTCCCATCGCGTGGCCGAATCCCAGCCGGCAGGCGGTGTCGATGTCGTCGGCGCTGGCGACCCCGCTCTCGTACAGCGCGACCGCCTCCATCACCAACGCGCTGATCAGCCGCGTCGTGACGAACCCGGCGACGTCCCGGTTCACCACGATGCAGGTCTTGCCGATGCCCTCGGCGAACTCGCGGGCACGCTGCAGCGTCGCGTCGGTGGTCTTCAGCCCGCGCACCAGCTCGCACAGCCGCATCATCGGGACGGGCGAGAAGAAGTGCGTCCCGACGACCCGCTCCGGACGCTGCGTCGCCGCGGCGATCTTGGTGATGGGGATGGCGGAGGTGTTGGTCGCGAGCACGGTCGCGTCACCGCTCACCCGGTCGAGCTCGGCGAACACCTCGTGCTTGACCTCGAGGTCCTCGAACACGGCCTCGACGACGACGTCGGCGAAGCCGGCGGCGTCGAGGTCGGTCGTCGTGGTGATCCGCTGCAGCGCCGCGTCCCGGTCCTGCGTTTGCAGCGTCCCCCTCGCGACGAAGCGGTCGAGCGACTTCTCGATCCCCGCCAGCCCGCGTCGGGTGGCCGCCGGGGTGACGTCGCGCATCGTGACGTCCCACCCCGCCACGGCGGCCACCTGTGCGATCCCCGATCCCATCAGGCCGGCCCCGACGACTGTGAGCCTCTGCGCCATCTCCGCTCCTCTCACGTGCCCGCCGGGCGCGGGTGCCTGGAGCCTAACCGGGCCGGCGCGGGGTCAGTGCCGTGGCCGGCCGTAGGCTGGCGGCATGGTCAACCTCACCCGGATCTACACGCGCACCGGCGACGACGGCGGCACCCGGCTCGCCGACATGACCAAGACGCGCAAGACCGACCTGCGGGTGATGGCGTACGGCGACGTCAACGAGGCGAACGCCCACGTGGGCGTCGTCATCGCGCTCGGTGGCCTCGACGCCACCGTCGCCGAGGTGCTCACCCGGGTGCAGAACGACCTCTTCGACGTCGGCGCCGACCTCGCCACCCCCGTGGTCGACAACCCTGAGTTTCCTCCGCTGCGGGTGACGCAAGAGTACGTCGACCGGCTCGAGGCCTGGTGTGACCGGTACAACGCGGAGCTGGACACGCTGCGGTCGTTCATCCTGCCCGGCGGCACCGCCGCGGCCGCGTTGCTGCACGTGGCCTGCACCGCGACCCGGCGGGCGGAGCGGGCCGCCTGGGCGGCCGCCGAGACACACGGGAACGCTATGAACCCGCTGGCGGTCAAGTACCTGAACCGGCTCAGCGACCTGCTGTTCATCCTGGCCCGCTACGCGAACCGCGACTGCGGGGACGTGCTGTGGCAGCCCGGCGGTGACCACACCCCCTGATCCGCTGACTCAGCCGGTGCCCCAGCCGCTGACCACGTCACGACCGGGTGGCGCCGCCTCCAGCCACGCCAGCAGTCCGGTGAGCGCGTTCTCGCTGAGCGCCAGCGCCAGCGGCTCGCCGTCGTACCGGCACTCGACCACGATGGCGTCGGCGTAGAGGGCGAACTCCTCCCTACCCTGCGCCGCCCGCCGGCCCACGACGGTGAGCGCGCTGCGGCGCAGCGTGCGCTTCGGGCGCAAGGACAAGGAGAAGATGCGGAACCACTGCAGGTCGTCGCCGGAGTAGCGGCCGAGCCCCAGGACCCAGCCACGCCCGCCGGGGGACGGCCGCAGCCGCAGACTGAGGTCGAGGGTGCCGCCGGAGCGGCTCAGCCAGCGGCGTCGAGCGATGAGGGCGACCGCGTACACCGCCAGGGCGAGCAGGGCGAGGCCGAGGACGTCGAGCGCTACCTGCCACGCCGGCAAGGGCCCGTCCTACTTCGCCTTCTCGACCGCGCGGATCCGGGCCTCGGCCCGGCGTACGGCCTCCTGGGCCTCCTCGTCGTGCTCGCCGGCCGCATGTGCCCGGTCGAGGTCGTGCTTGGCCTTCTCCAGGTCGATCTCGTGCGACATCTCGGCGTGCTCGGAGAGGATCGAGACGCGGTTGTCGGCCACGGACAGGAACCCCGCGTCGACCGCGGCGACCCACACCTCCTCGGTGTCCGTGGTGACCTCGACCACCCCGTCGACCAGGAGCGACAGCACCGGAGCGTGGTCGGGCAGCAGACCGATGTCGCCCTCCGTGGTCCGGGCAAGCACCATGGTGGCGTCGCCGGACCACACCAGGCGGTCGGCGGCCACCAGCTCGACGTGCAGCAGGTCGGCCACGTACAACTCCTCCGGTAGTCGTCGACGCTGGCTCAGAGGTTCTTCTGGATGTCGGCCCACTTGCGCTCGACGTCGTCCAGCCCACCGCACATGAAGAAGGCCTGCTCGGCGACGTGGTCGTACTCACCGTCGGAGATCTTGCGGAACGCCTCGATCGTATCCGCCAGCGGAACCGTCGACCCCTCGATGCCGGTGAACTGCTTGGCGACGTAGGTGTTCTGCGACAGGAACCGCTGAATGCGCCGCGCCCGGTTGACGATGACCTTGTCTTCCTCGGACAGCTCGTCGACGCCGAGGATCGCGATGATGTCCTGCAGCTCCTTGTTGCGCTGCAGGATCTGCTTCACCCGGACCGCGGTGTCGTAGTGCTCCTGGGAGATGTAGCGCGGGTCGAGGATTCGCGACGTCGACGTCAGCGGGTCGACGGCCGGGTAGATGCCGAGCGAGGCGATCTCCCGCGACAGCTCGGTGGTGGCGTCGAGGTGGGCGAACGTCGTGGCCGGCGCGGGGTCGGTGTAGTCGTCGGCGGGCACGTAGATCGCCTGCATCGAGGTGATCGAGTGCCCGCGGGTTGAGGTGATGCGCTCCTGCAGTGTGCCCATCTCGTCGGCCAGGTTGGGCTGGTAGCCCACGGCCGACGGCATCCGGCCGAGCAGCGTCGAGACCTCCGAGCCGGCCTGGGTGAACCGGAAGATGTTGTCGATGAACAGCAGCACGTCCTGCTTCTGCACGTCGCGGAAGTACTCCGCCATGGTCAGCGCCGACAGCGCCACCCGCAGCCGGGTGCCGGGCGGCTCGTCCATCTGGCCGAACACCAGGGCGGTCTGGCCGATGACCTCGGACTCGGTCATCTCGGTGATCAGGTCGTTGCCCTCACGGGTGCGCTCCCCCACGCCGGCGAAGACCGACACACCCTCGTGGTCGCGGGCCACCCGAGCGATCATCTCCTGGATCAGCACGGTCTTGCCGACGCCGGCGCCGCCGAAGAGGCCGATCTTGCCGCCGAGCACGTACGGCGTCAGCAGGTCGATGACCTTGATGCCGGTGTGGAACATCTCGGTCTTGGCCTCGAGCTGGTCGAACGCCGGTGCCTTGCGGTGGATGGGCCACCGCTCCTCCACCTCGAGCCGCTCGCCCTCCTCGAGGTTGAGCACGTCGCCGATGGTGTTGAACACGTGTCCCTTGGTCACGTCGCCGACGGGCACGGTGATCGGCCCACCGGTGTCGCGGACCTCGGCACCGCGGACCAGGCCGTCGGTCGGCTGCATCGAGATCGCCCGGATGACGTTGTCGCCGATGTGCTGGGCGACCTCCAGCGTCAGCGTGCGCTGCTGGCCGCCGAGCTCGAGGTCGACGTGCAGCGCGTTGTAGATCTCCGGCATCGCGTCGCTGGGGAACTCGATGTCGACGACCGGGCCGATGACGCGGGCGATCCGGCCGGCGGCATCGGACTCCTGACCGACGGTCCTCTCGGTAAGGGTGGTACTCATGGTCCTCACTCACTCTCTCACTCACTGGCCGCGGTCGCGTCGGCCAGCGCGTTGACGCCACCGACGATCTCGCTGATCTCCTGGGTGATCCCGGCCTGGCGGGCCTGGTTGGCGACTCGGGTGTACTTCTGGATCAGGTCCTCGGCATTGTCGGTCGCCGACTTCATCGCCTGCTGGCGCGCGGCCAGCTCGGACGCCGACGCCTGCAGCAGGCAGAAGAAGATCCGGCTCTGCACGTAACGCGGCAGCAGTGAGTCGAGCACCTCCGCGGCGGACGGCTCGAACTCGTACAGCGGCAGGACTTCGGCGTCCTCCGGCGGCTCCTCGCCCTCGACGACCTCCAGCGGCAGCAGCCGGATCGTGGTCGGCTCCTGCTTGAGCATGCTGACGAACCGGGTGTAGACGACGTGCACCTCGTCGACGCCTTGTCGTTCCTCGGTGCAGCCGTCCGAGTCGTCCTCGGCGAGGAACGCGGCGAGCAGCGCGTCGGCGATCTCGCGGGCGTCGTCGTACGTTGGGGTGTCGGAGAACCCGCTCCAGGCCTGCTCGACCGCACGCTGGCGGAACGCGAAGTAGCCGATGCCCTTGCGACCGCTGACGTAGGTGTGGACCTGCTTTCCCTCGCCGCGCAGCTTCTCCGCGAGCCGCTCGGCCTCCTTGATCACGCTGGACGAGTAGGCACCGGCTAGGCCGCGGTCGCTGGTGACGACCAGCACCGCGGCCGACGTCGGGTTGTCCTTTTCCGTCGTCAGCGGGTGGTCGACGTTCGAGAAGGTCGCCACCGCCGAGACCGCCCGAGTCAGCTCCCGGGCGTACGGCGCAGCCGCCTGCGCGCGCTGTTGTGCCTTGATGATCCGCGAGGCCGCGATCAACTCCATCGCCCGGGTGATCTTCTTCGTCGCCTGGACCGACTTGATCCGGCCGCGAAGCTCGCGCAGCGATGCAGGCACGACTCAGCCCCGCTTCTGGCGGACGATCTTCTCCTGCTCGACGTCCTCGTCCTCGAGAGCCTCGAACTCCTCCTTGCCCGCGCGCAGCGACTGGCCCTCGCTGGTCTCGAACTGGTCGAGGAACGCGTCGTAGGCCTTTTCCAGCGCGGCCGCGGTGTCGTCGTCGAATTTCCGGGACTCGCGGATGCCGTCGAGCACCCCTCCGTGCTCACGCCGCAGGTAGTCGAGGAACTCGCTCTCGAAGCGGCGTACGTCGCCCACCGGCACCGGGTCGAGCTTTCCGGTCGTACCCGCCCAGATGGAAACCGTCTGCTCCTCCACCGGGTACGGCGAGTACTGCGGCTGCTTGAGCAGCTCCATCAGCCGCTGGCCGCGGTCGAGCTGCTGGCGCGAGGCCGCGTCGAGGTCGGAGGCGAACATCGCGAACGCCTCCATCGCGCGGTACTGCGCAAGGTCGACCTTGAGCGAACCGGTGACCTGCTTCATCGCCTTGATCTGCGCGGCGCCGCCGACTCGCGACACCGAGATGCCGACGTCGATGGCCGGACGCTGGTTGGCGTTGAACAGGTCCGACTGCAAGAAGATCTGGCCGTCGGTGATCGAGATGACGTTCGTCGGGATGTACGCCGAGACGTCGTTGGCCTTGGTCTCGATGATCGGCAGGCCGGTCATGGAACCGCCACCCATCTCGTCGTTGAGCTTCGCGCACCGCTCCAGCAGCCGCGAGTGCAGGTAGAACACGTCCCCCGGGTAGGCCTCGCGGCCCGGTGGACGGCGCAACAGCAACGACACCGCACGATAGGCCTCGGCCTGCTTGGTGAGGTCGTCGAAGACGATCAGGACGTGCTTGCCGTCGTACATCCAGTGCTGGCCGATGGCCGAGCCGGTGTAGGGCGCGAGGTACTTGAAGCCGGCGGCGTCCGAGGCCGGGGCGGCGATGATGGCGGTGTACTCGAGCGCGCCGGCCTCCTCCAGGGCACCGCGCACGGCCGCGATGGTCGACCCTTTCTGGCCGATCGCGACGTAGACGCACCGCACCTGCTGGGAGGGGTCGCCGGTCTCCCAGTAGTCCTTTTGGTTGATGATCGTGTCGATGGCGATCGCAGACTTGCCGGTCTGGCGGTCGCCGATGATCAGCTGCCGCTGCCCACGCCCGATCGGAGTCAGCGCGTCGATCGCCTTGATGCCGGTCTGCAGCGGCTGGTTGACGCTCTGGCGCTGGACCACCGAGGCCGCCTGCAGCTCCAGCGCCCGGCGGCCGCTGGTCTCCACGTCGCCTAGGCCGTCGATCGGCTGGCCGAGCGGGTCGACCACCCGGCCGAGGTAGCCGTCGCCCACCGGTACCGAGAGGACCTCGCCGGTACGCCGTACCGACTGGCCCTCCTCGATGCCGGAGAAGTCCCCGAGGATGACGACCCCGATCTCGCGGATGTCGAGGTTGAGCGCGAGGCCGAGCGTGCCGTCCTCGAACTCGAGCAGCTCGCTGGCCATCGCCGACGGGAGGCCCGAGACACGAGCGATGCCGTCCCCGGCCTCGGCGACCGTGCCGACCTCCTCGCGGGTGGCTGCCTCCGGCTCGTACTCGGAGACGAAGCGCTGCAGTGCGTCCCGGATCTCCTCCGGACGGATGGTGAGCTCCGCCATCTGTATCGTCCCTGCTCCCTGTGCTCTTCTGTGCCGTCTGTTCTGCTCTTGCGTTCTCTGTGCCGTGCTTTCTCGCCGCCTGGGCCTCAGCCGGCCAGCCTACGTCGGGCGTCGTCGAGCCGGCTGCTGACCGTGCCGTCGATGACGTCGTCACCGATCTCCACCCGCAGCCCGCCGAGCAGCGTGGGGTCGACCACCACGTTGAGGTGCACGGCGCGGCCGTACTGCCGGGCAAGGGCGTCCGCGAGCCGCTGCTTGTCGTGCTCGGGGAGCGGCTGAGCCGCCCGCACGGTGGCCACCAGCCGGTGCCGCCGGGCCGCGGCGAGCTCCTGGAACTCCTCCAGCGCCACCGCGAATGAGCGCTGGCGACCCGCGGCCGCCTGCTCCACCAGCCGCACCGACGCCGGCGTGGCGCGATCCTCCAAGAGCCCGCGCACGAGTGCGCGCTTGCGCTCCACGGCCACGCGCCGGTCGTCGAGGGTGCGCCGCAGCCCACGGTCGCCCACCACGACCCGGCCAAACCGGAACAGCTCGTCCTCGAGCTCGTCGGCCTGACCCGCCTGCTCGGCCGCGCTGACCTCGGCGACGACACCGGCGTACTCGAGCGTGTCCGCAAGGTCCCGGCCGGCGGACCACCGATGGCGCACCGCCTCGGCGGCCACGTCGACCGCGGCGTCGCTCAGCCGACCGGCCAGGATGGCGCGGACCAGCCGCACCTTGGCGTCGGGGTCCGAGGCCGGGTCGGTGACCGCCCGGCGCAGACGCGGCTCCGCGTCGAGCAGCGCGGCCACCGCGAACAGGTCGGTGCCGAGTCGGCCGGCATCGACGCCGTCGCTGTCGAGCAGCCCCTCCAGCCTGCGCACGACGGCGGCGCGGGAGTCCGCGGACGTGCCACGCATCAGAGCGCCCGTCCGGACGCCGCAGCCTCCGGCTGGGACTCCAGGTCGGCGACGAAGCGCTCCACCACCCGGCTCTGCCGCGTCTCGTCCTCCAGCGACTCACCGACGATGCGGCCGGCGAGCGTGGTGGCCAGCGCACCCACCTCGGCGCGCAGCTGCTGGGCGACCTGCTGGCGCTCCGCCTCGATCTGGGCGTGGGCGGCGGTGGTGATGCGCTGTGCCTCGGCTTGGGCCTGCTCGCGCATCTCCGCGATGATCGCGGCGCCCTGCTCGCGTGCGTCCTCGCGGATGCGGGCTGCCTCGTGCCGGGCCTCGGCGAGCTGGCGCTGGTAGGTCTCCAGCGCCGCAGCCGCGTCGGCCTGGGCCTTCTCCGCGCGCTGCAGCCCACCTTCGATGGCGGCCGTGCGCTCGGCGAACGCCTGCTCGAACTTCGGTACGACGTAGGTGCGCACCGCCCACACCAGGATCGCGAACACGATCAGCGCCAGCACCACCTCGGCGAGGTGGGGCAGCAGCGGGTTTACCTCGGCGTGCTCGCCGCCGCCCGCGGCGGCCAGGATGACGTTCATGGGAGACCTCGGTCAGCTCAGAGGACGAAGGCGAGTGCGATACCGATGATCGCGAGCGCCTCGGCGAGGGCGAAGCCCAGGATCGCGATCGCCTGCAGCCGGCCCTGCGCCTCGGGCTGACGCGCGACGCCGTTGATGTACGCGGCGAAGATCAGACCGATACCGACGCCCGGGCCGATGGCGGCGAGGCCGTAGCCGACCATGTTGAGGCTACCTTCCACGGCAGTTCCTTTCGTTGACGTTCCGGCTCAGTGCTCCTCGGCGAGGGCACCCGAGATGTACATGGCGGTGAGCAGGGTGAAGACGTAAGCCTGCAGGAACTGCACCAGGAGCTCGAGGAAGCTGATCGCCACCGCGAGCAGGAAGGCGAGGACTCCCACCGGCTTGAGCAGCGACTGCCCGGCCTCGAGCAGCAGGTACTCGCCGCCGAGGGCGAAGAGGATGAGCAGCAGGTGACCCGCGAACATGTTGGCGAACAACCGCAGCGACAGCGTGAACGGGCGCACGACGATGTTGGAGATGAACTCCAGCGGCACGATGAGCAGCAGGATCAGACCCCGGACCCCGCCCGGCACGGACTGGTGCTTGAGGTAGCCGAACAAGCCGTGGCGGGAGACGCCGACGCCGTTGTAGACGACCCAGGTGATGGCGGCGAGGGCGTAGGCGAAGCTGGCGTGCGAAAAGGTCGGGAACTGGATCAGCGGGATGATGCCGAACAGGTTGTTGACCAGCAGGAAGAAGAACAGCGTGACGAGGTACGGCACGAAGCGCATGAAGTCGTGCGAGCCGATGATGTCGCGGGCGATCCCGTTGCGGACGAAGGAGTAGGCCTGCTCACCGGCGTACTGCAACCTCGACGGGACCATCGCGGCACCACGCGACGCGGCGATGAAGAAGGCCGCGACGACCACGGCGCCGAGCACGAGCAGTAGCGAGGGCTTGCTGAACAGGATGCTGTCCCCGACGATCGGCGGCAGCTGGAAGTCGGCCGGCCCGGGCGGGGTGAAGCCCTCGGCGCTGAGGCTGACGGACGTCACGAGGTCTCCTGTTCCAGACGCGGGGGACGGGATGCGGCCGGTGTCGGGCCCATCGGTCCCGGATGGCTCAGTCGTGGCCGCCGAACCGGACGAAGGTCAGGTAGAGGCCCAGGACCGCGCCGAGCACGATGCCGACCGGCAGCAGGAACGACGTGCCGAGCCACCGGTCCACGAGCCAGCCGACGAACCCGTAGAGGCCGACTCCGGCCACCAGATAGCCGAAGGCGTGCCAGGGATCGCCCGACCTCCGGCGTGCCGACTGCCGCGAGGGCGGGTCGTGCGGACTCATCGCGCACGGGAGCGTAGCAGCCGGCGCGGCGGACGCTCATCACCACACCTCCCGCGCATCCAGGCGGTACAGCGGCTCCCGGGCCCGAATCGCGCCGACGATCTGGCCCGACGTCCACGCCAGCGTGCACACGATCGCGGTGACGCTCAGTGGACCGCGAAGCACCACGGTGTCGAGGAGCCCGATGGCGTCGGCGACCGTGAACCCGACGCCGAGCGACACCACCTGAGCCAGGTAGAGGCCTAAGGCCAGCACGAATGTGCGGGCGGGGCCGAGCCGAGTGCTCCGCCGGAGCACCAGCAGGCTCACCGGGAAGACGACGAGCACCAGCGCGGCCCCCGCCATCGCGCTCCACCAGCCGGGAGGGCCGGCCACGACACCGCCGGCGGCCATGCTGGCGGCGGCCACCGGAATCGTCGCGACGAGCGCTGCGCGGAGCATCGCGGCGACGGTGTCGGTCGTCATGGTGGCGGCCGTCCTGGAGCGGGCGACGAGGTCGCGAAACGGGTGGGCCAGTGCGGTTGCCGGCAGGGCTGGTGTGCTTGTGAAAAGTAGCACAAAGTCGCCGCGGCGCGCGACCCGGATGCGTGCACGGCGCCGTCAGACACCCAGCCGGGCGGACCGACGGGCCCGCCAGCGGCGCGGTGGGCCGAAGGTCAACGCGGCGGCGACGAGCACCAGCGCGGCGAGGACACCGGCCGACCGCCAGCCGGTGAACAGCGACAGCACGACGGTCCCGAACGCCACCAGGCTGGCCCACAGGTACATCAGCAGCACCGCCCGACGGTGCGAGTGGCCGATCTCGAGCAGTCTGTGGTGCAGGTGCTGTTTGTCCGGGGAGAACGGTGAGCGTCCGGCGCGGGTGCGCCGGACCACGGCGAGGGCTAGGTCCAGCAGCGGGACGAGGAGGATGGCGAGCGGCAGGAACAGTGGCAGCAGCGCGGCGAGCAGCGTGGCGGAGTAGCCGCCGAGCCCCTCGGCGATCGCCCCGGGGTTGTAGTTGCCGGTCAGCGTGATCGTCGAGCAGGCCAGGATGAACCCGATCAGCAGCGACCCGGAGTCGCCCATGAACATCCGCGCCGGGTAGAAGTTGTGCGGCAGGAACCCCAGGCAGACCCCGGCCAGTGCCACGGTCAGGAACGCCGCCGGCGTGCCCAGGTCGAGCCGGTTCACCGCGGCCACGATGTAGGCGAAGCCGAAGAACGCCACTGCGCCGATGCCCACCACGCCGGCGGCCAGCCCGTCGAGGCCGTCGACGAAGTTCACCGCGTTGACGGTGGCGACGATGACCAGGACGGTGAGCAGCGCCGCCTGTGACGGGTCGAGCCCGAACGTCGACGCGCCGGGCATAGGCAGCCACAGCAGCTGCACCCCACCCACCACGACGACGCTGGCCGCCACCACCTCCCCGGCCAGCTTTGTTACCGCGTCCAGCTCGATCACGTCGTCGATGACACCGACGACGCAGATCACCAGGCCGCCGAGCAGCACCACCCCCGCGTCCTGAAGTAGCGGCTGCTCGCCGCGGCTCAGGAACGGCAGGTGCAGGGCAAGGAGGAATGCGGCGCCGAGCCCGCCCATCATCGCCACACCGCCGAGGTACGGGATCGGGATCGCGTGCACGTCGCGGTCCCGCACCTGCGCCACGGCGCCGATCCGGGTCGCCAGCTCCCGCGCCAGCGCGGCGAGCAGGAACGTCGCGGCCGCGGCCACCAGGAAGACGAGCACGTACTCGCGCATGGGTCAGCCGGCATCCTCCACGTCGGGCACAATCTCCCGCAGCCGCTCGACCGGCAGCGCCCCCGCCCGGAGGATCCGCGGCACCCCCCCGGTCACGTCCACGATGGTGGAGGGCACTCCCCCGGTCACCGGTCCGGCATCGAGGTACACCGCCACCTCGTCGTCGAGCATGGCCTCGGCTTCGTCGACGGTCACCGCCGGTGGCATGCCGGTGCGGTTGGCGCTGCTCACGGCCAGCGGACCGGTCTGCGCCAGCAGCGCCAGTGCCAGCTCGTGGTCCGGCATGCGCAACGCCACGGTCCCGCGGGTGTCGCCGAGGTCCCAGCGCAGCGACGGCTGTGCCTTGCATACCAGGGTCAGCGGGCCGGGCCAGTACTGCTCGACCAGGTCACGTGCCGCGGCCGGGATCACGACGGCGAGCGCGTCCAGCGTCGTACGCGCCGACACCAGGACCGGCGGCGGGACGTCGCGGCCGCGCCGCTTGGCGTTGAGCAGCCGGCGCACCGCGGCCGGCTCGAACGGGTCGGCCCCAACGCCGTACACGGTGTCCGTGGGCAGCACCACCAGCGACCCCTCCCGGGTGGCGGCGACCGCGGCCGTCAGCCCGGCGGCACGCTCGTCGGGATCCTCACTGTCGTACCGCCTGCCCACGGGGCACCATCGTGCCACCCGCCACCCGGCGTGCCGTCAGGAACCGCGGGCGGCCGGTGAGGTCGTGGTGGTCCTGTACGTCGGTCCAGTGCCCGCCGGCGGCGACGGCGGCCGGCGCGCTCGCACCCTGGACGTCGGCGTGCTCGCAGCCCAGCCACCCGCCGGGGCGCAGCAGCCGCGCCGCGACCCCGGCGACCACCCGGACCATCTCCAGCCCGTCGGGTCCGGACCACAACGCCTCGGGCGGGTCGTGGTCGCGTGCCTCCAGCGCCACCACGTCGTAGGCGGTCAGTGGGATGTAGGGCGGGTTGGCGACCACGACGTCGACCTCCCCGTCCAGCTCGGTCAGTGCGTCGGTGACGTCACCGAGCCGCAGGTCGACGCCGCTGCCTGCCAGGTTGCGCTGCGCGTAGGCGTGCGCGTCCTCCGAGAGCTCCACGGCATGGACCCGGCAGCCCGGCACCTCCGTCGCCAGCGACAGCGCGATCGCGCCGGAGCCGGTGCACAGGTCGACCGCGACCGGACGGTCGAGGCTGCACAGCACGTCGACCGCCCAGCCGGCCAGCAGCTCGGTCTCGGGTCGTGGCACGAAGACGCCCGCACCGACCTCGACCTCGACGTGGCGGAACGAGGCCCGACCGGTCAGGTGCTGCAACGGCTCCCGCCTGGCGCGGCGGCGCACCAGGTGCTCGAACGCCTCGGCCTGGGTGCCGGTCAGCGCACCAGCCCACGGCAGCTTGGTCCGCGGTACGCCGAGCAGGTGCGCCAGCAGCGCCTCGGCATCGTGCGCGGCGGACGCAACCCCGGCCACGGCCAGCCGGCGGCGCGCGGCGAGCAGGGCGTCACGCACCAGCATCGATCGCCGCCAGCCCCGCCGCGACGTCCGCCTCGACGCACGCCTGCAACACCTCGTCGAGTGCCCCGTCGAGCACCTGGTCGAGGTTGTGTGCCTTGTAGGCGACGCGGTGGTCGGAGATGCGGTTCTCGGGGAAGTTGTAGGTGCGGACACGCTCGGAGCGGTCCACCGTGCGCACCTGGGAACGACGGGCCTGTGCAGCCTCGGCCGCGGCGTCCTCCCGGGCCGCCGCGAGCAGCCGCGCGCGCAGGATACGCAGCGCCTGCTCGCGGTTCTGCAGCTGGCTCTTCTCGTTCTGGCAGCTGACCACCAGACCGGTGGGCAGGTGGGTGACGCGGACGGCCGAGTCGGTCGTGTTGACGCTCTGCCCACCGGGGCCGGAGGAGCGGAAGACGTCCACCCGTAGGTCGTCCTCGTCCAGCGTGACCTCCACCGGGTCCGCCTCCGGCAGCACGACGACGCCCGCGGCGGAGGTGTGGATGCGCCCCTGGGACTCCGTCACCGGGACCCGCTGCACCCGGTGCACGCCCGCCTCGTACTTCAGCAACGCGTACGGCGCGGTGCCGGGCTCCGGCGTGCCGTGGGCCTTGACCGCGACCGTGGCACTCTTGTACCCGCCCAGTCCGGACTCAGCGGCGTCGAGTACCTCGGTGTGCCAGCCACGACGTTCGGCGAAGCGCAGGTACATCCGCAGTAGGTCGCCAGCGAACAGAGCTGACTCCTCCCCGCCCTCACCGGCCTTGACCTCGAGGATGGCGTCCTTGGCGTCGGCCGGATCACGCGGCACCAGCAGCCGGCGGAGTCGCTCCTCCAGCTCCCCGCGCTGCACCTCCAGACGCTCCGCCTCGGCCGCGAACGACGGGTCCTCGGCGGCGAGCTCCAGCGCGGCGTCGCGGTCGTCGCCGCTGCGCTGCCACTCCCGGTAGGTGCGCACGACGACGCTCAGCTCGGCGTACCGCCGCCCGAGCCGGCGGGCCAGCGCTGGATCGGCGTGCGTCGCCGGATCGGCCAGCCGCTGCTCGAGCGCGGCGTGCTCTCGGACCAGCGTTTCGACGGCGTCGAACAGCGGACAGCCCCCTTCCGTAGTCGCGGCAACGGGTGCGCCCCCGCGTGCGCTGTGCGGACACGTGGGACGGCGCCGACCGGACGAGCCCCTGCTCGTCGGGCCGACGCCGTGGCGCAGCTACTTCTGCTCGGCCGCTGCGGTGTCGCCGCGCTTCTTGGCGTAGCGAGCCTCGAAGCGCGCCACGCGGCCACCGGTGTCGAGGATCTTCTGCTTGCCGGTGTAGAAGGGGTGGCAGTTGGAGCAGACGTCGGCGTGGAGCACGCCGTTCGCGGCGGTGCTGCGCGTCGTGAACGTGTTGCCGCAAGTGCAGGTGACCTGGGTTTCGACGTACGCCGGATGGATGTCGGGCTTCATGAGGTGATCCTTTGCTCTGGAGTCGCCGGGTCGTCGACGCGTCTGGACGGCGCATGACGTGGACCGGAACCGACGCGCCAGTCTGCCACACCGGCGAACGCCGGCCAGGCTGCCGCTATTCCGGCGCCCCGCCGTGCGCGGCGCTGAGGTCGGTGGCGGGCGCGGAGGGGACGGGCTGCGGTGAGCCCGCCGGGAGTGGCAGGGTGAGCGCGCGCGACCTGCCGGCCGTCGATGCCGGGCAGCATGATGTCGACGACGGCGACGTCCGGCGGGCTGGTCGCGGCGCTGGCCAGCGCCTCCTCGCCGCTGCTCACGAGCGTGACCGCGCAGCCGAGCGCCTTGAGATGGCGGCGCAGCAGTGCCGCCACGTCCGCATCGTCCTCGACCAGCAGCACCCGCACCGGCGTCGTCGCCATGTCCGCCCTCTCACCCGACCGTGCGTCAGCAGGAGCCTACCGAGCGTGACCGTCGCGCTGTGGCAGAACCGGCGACATCCCCGCTCCGGCACAGCCGGTAGGCGCGTGACGTTGCGTCACGCCGGGACGTCGCGGCGTGCGACCGAACGTGTCAGGCGGCCAGGACCCCCGTCTCTCACCACCGTCTTCCACGGACCCGTGGCACCGGTGGTCGGCGACCCTGTCCCGGTCGGCGCGGGTGACCTCGCTCAGTCGCGGTCGCTGTCCCGGCGCCCGTTGCCGGTGAGCGGCATGGTCTTGCTCACCTGCATGAGGAACTCGACGTTGCTCTTGCTCTGCTTGAGCTTCTCCAGCAGCAGCTCAAGGGCCTGCTGACCCTCCAGCGCAGCCAGCACCCGGCGCAGCTTCCAGACGATGGACAGCTCGTCACGGCTGAGCGCCAGCTCCTCGCGCCGCGTGCCGGAGGCCACCACGTCGATGGCCGGGAAGATGCGCTTGTCGGCGAACTCGCGGCGCAGCCGCAGCTCCATGTTCCCCGTGCCCTTGAACTCCTCGAAGATCACCTCGTCCATCTTCGAGCCGGTCTCGATCAGCGCCGTGGCGAGAATGGTGAGGGATCCGCCGTCCTCGATGTTGCGGGCCGCGCCGAAGAACCGCTTCGGCGGGTACAGCGCCGAGGAGTCGACACCGCCGGAGAGGATCCGGCCGCTGGCCGGGGCAGCCAGGTTGTACGCGCGCCCGAGGCGGGTGATGGAGTCGAGCAGCACGACCACGTCGTGCCCGAGCTCCACGAGGCGTTTGGCGCGTTCGATCGCCAGCTCCGCCACGGTCGTGTGGTCGTCCGCGGGGCGGTCGAAGGTCGAGGCGATCACCTCTCCCTTCACCGTGCGCTGCATCTCGGTGACCTCTTCGGGCCGCTCGTCGACGAGCACGACCATGAGGTGGCACTCGGGGTTGTTGGTCGTGATCGCGTTCGCGATCGACTGCAGCACCATGGTCTTGCCGGCCTTCGGCGGGGAGACGATCAGGCCGCGCTGGCCCTTCCCGATGGGCGCCACGATGTCGATCACACGGGTGGTGAGGACCTGCGGCTCGGTTTCCAGTCGCAGCCGCTCCGAGGCGTACAGCGGGGTCAGCTTGGGGAACTCCACCCGGCTGCGACCGGCCTCCGGGTCCGCGCCGTTGACGGTGTCGATCCGCACCAGCGGGTTGAACTTCTCCCGCCGCTCGCCGTCCCGGACCTGGCGCACCTGTCCGGTGATCGCGTCGCCCTTGCGCAGGCCGAACTTGCGCACCATCGACAGGGACACGTAGACGTCGTCGGGACCGGGCAGGTAGCCGCTCGTCCGCACGAACGCGTAGTTGTCGAGCAGGTCCAGAATGCCGGCGACCGGCAGCACGACGTCGTCCTCGGTGACCGTGGCCTCCGCCTCCCCGCCACCACTGCGACGGTTGTCGCGGTCGCGGTAGCGGTCACGTCCACGGCGACGGCGACGGCTGCTGCTACTGCTGCCACGCTGCTCGCCGTCGTCGTCACGGCGGCTCTGGTGGCCGCCCTGCCCGCCCTGGTTCTGGGAGCTGTGGGTGTGCTGGGCCTGGGTCTGCTCGCCGCGCGCCGGGTTCCGGTCCCGGCTTTCCTCGCGCTGGGGCGCACGCTGGTCGTCGCGGCGCTGGTTCTGCTGGCCGCTGCCCGATGCCTGGGTCGGCGCGCTCGCCGCGGCCGCCGGCACTGCCTGCGAGGCAGCCGACGGTGCACGTGAGCCGTCCGGGGCCGAGGACGGTCCGCCGTTCTCGCGGCTGCGCGCATCGTCCAGGCGGCGGGCGTCGGGCCCGCGTTCCGGCTGGTCCTGTGCACTCCGGATCGCCTCTATCAGCTGGCTCTTGCGCATGCCGCCCGTGCCCCTGATTCCCAGGCGTCCGGCCAGCTGCTTCAGCTCGGGCAGCACCATGGCGTCGAGGCCACTGCCCTTCCGACGACGCGGGACGGCGCCCGTGCTCGACGCTGCAGCGCCGTTGGCGTCGCTGGCGTCCGGGCCGGCGGAGGCGGAAATGGTTTCGGTCACGTGAGGTCCTTCCCACGTCGCTGCGGCCGGTTCATGTCCGGCGCGCCCTCGGATCGGCGACGGCAGACGTCGCATGGGGAAACGGGGAACGCCAACGCGGTGTGTCCCCGTCGGTCTCGCCCCGCTGCTCCGAAGGTGCCGTCCGGGTGCCGACCTCGGCCACGTCACGATATGTCGCCTGGCGACCGGCCGGACGGACGTCCGGGCATCGGGATGCGAGAAGCACCGGCCCGATCGGGATCTGGTGCTGGCCCGACAGTAGCACTTCCATCGGCTACCGGGCCCCACCTCCCCCCAACACCACCGGTCGCGGCGCTATTCCGCCGCCTCCTCCGGGCCCTCTTCGCGGAGCACCTGCGCGCCGCGGCGATCGACGCCGACCCGGCGTACGTCCCAACCAGGTCCGGCGAGCCCGGAGACATCCTGCCGGCCGGGGAACGCCAGCACCGCCGGTCCGGCACCCGACACCACCGCCGGTACCCGCGCCGCGCGGAGCCGGCGTACGAGGTCCGCGGCAGCCGGCATGGACGCGGCCCGGTACGGCTGGTGCAACCGGTCCTCGGTCGCGCTCAGCAGTAGCTCTGGGCGCTGGGTCAGCGCGACGACGAGGAGCGCGGCTCGCGCGGCGGTGAAGGCGGCGTCCGCATGCGGCACGCGGGCCGGCAGCAGGTCACGGGCCTGGCCGGTCGACATCACGGCGTCGGGCACGAACAGCACCGGCCGCACGTCGGGATGCGGCTCCAGACGCGTGCACCGGACCCGCGCCTCCTCTCTCCACGCCACGGTGAGCCCGCCGAACAGACACGCGGCGACGTTGTCCGGATGGCCCTCGACACCGGCCGCGAGATCCAGCAGCTCCTCGTCGTCGATGCCACTCCGGTCGCTCAGCAAGGCTCGCGCGGCGACCATGCCGGCGACGATGGCCGCCGCCGACGAGCCGAGGCCGCGGCCGTGCGGCAGGTCGTTCACACAGCGCAGGTGCAGCCCACCGCCGTCGACTCCCCAGGCGGCGAAGGCCCGCCGCATCGACGACACGACCAGATGCGTCTCGTCGCGCGGGAGCGTGTCGGCACCCTCACCGAGCACCTCGACCCGCAGGCGGTCCCCGGCGACGACGGTGATCTCGTCGTGCCGCCGCAGCGCCAGCCCGAGGCTGTCGTAACCGGGACCGAGGTTGGCGCTGGTCGCCGGGACCCGAACCCGGACCGGCCAAGGGCGCAGCACCGCCACGTCAGGGGAGCCCCGCGGCGCGGGCGGCCGCATCCGCGTCGGGATCCACCGCGGTGTCGACGACGCGGTCGAACGTCGAGAGCGCGGTGTCCACGTCCTTGAGGCCGTGGCCCGTGACCGTGACCACGACGGTCTGACCGGGGGCGAGGAGCCCGTCCTCGTGGCTGGCCAGCAGGCCCGCGACGCCTGCGGCCGACGCCGGCTCGACGAAGACGCCGTCGCGGGCGGCGAGGTCACGCTGCGCCGCGAGGATCGCGGCATCCGACACCGCGGCGATCCGGCCTCCCGACTCGTCGCGAGCGGCCACCGCAAGCCGCCACGAGGCGGGGTTGCCGACGCGGATCGCGGTGGCCACGGTGTCCGGCGCCGAAACCATCTCCCCGTGGACGATCGGAGCCGCCCCCGCGGCCTGGAAGCCCCACATCCGCGGCAGCGACGCCCGCGTGCCGTGGCCGGCGTACTCGCGATAACCCTGCCAGTAGGCCGCGATGTTGCCGGCGTTGCCGACCGGCAGCAGGTGCAGGTCCGGTGCCACGCCGAGCGCCTCGACGACCTCGAACGCGGCGGTCTTCTGCCCTTCGATGCGGGCCGGGTTCACCGAGTTGGCCAGTGCTACCGGATGCTGCTCGGAGAGCGCCCGCGCCATGCGCAGGCAGTCGTCGAACCCGCCACGGACCTGGATCACCTGCGCTCCGTGCACCACCGCCTGCGCCATCTTGCCGGCGGTGATGCGGCCCTGCGGAATCAGCACGACCGGGGTGAGTCCTGCGCGCGCGGCATACGCGCTCATCGAGGCCGATGTGTTCCCGGTGGAGGCGCAGACGACCGCCTTGGCGCCCTCGGCCACCGCCAGCGAGATCGCGACCGTCATGCCCCGGTCCTTGAACGACCCGGTCGGGTTGTCACCCTCGACCTTGAGCCAGACGTGACAGCCGGTCAGCTCACTGAGCCAGCCGGATGTGACCAACGGCGTGCCGCCCTCCCCCAGGGTGACCACGGGGACCTCGGGGCCGACAGGCAGCCACCGCCGGTACTCCTCGATCACCCCGCGCCAGCGCCGGCGCTCCGGCCCGGTCACTGCGCGCCGGCCTCGACCCGCATCACCGACGTCACGCCCCGCACGGCCTCGAGCTCGCGCAGCTGCCGCACGGTCGCGGCCAGCGCCGCGTCCGTGGCGATGTGGCTGACGATCACCAGCTCCGCGTCGTCGCCCCGGCCCTGCTGCCGGACGGTCTGGATCGACACGCCGTGCTCGGCGAAAGCGCGCGCGACCGTGGCCAGCACGCCGACCCGGTCGTCGACGTCGATCGCCACGTGGTAGCGGGTCGGGGTCTCCGCCATGGTGCGGATGTCGCACTGGGCGTACGCCGACTCCCCGGCGCCCCGGACCTCCTGCAGCCGGTGGCGGGCGACCGTGACCAGGTCACCGAGGACGGCGCTGGCGGTCGGTGCTCCCCCAGCTCCGGGGCCGTAGAACATCAGCTCGCCGGCCGCGTCGCTCTCGACGTACACCGCGTTGAAGGCGCCGCGGACACTTGCCAGCGGGTGCTCGCGCGGGATCATCGCCGGGTGCACCCGCGCGCGCACCGCCGGCCCGTCCGGTTCGTCCGCGAGGTCGCAGATGGCCAGCAGCTTGACCACGCAGCCCATCCGGCGGGCGGAGGCGACGTCGGTGGCGGTGACGTCGGCGATGCCTTCGCGGTGGACGTCGGCCACCGAGACGCGCGTGTGGAACGCGAGGCTGGCCAGGATCGCGGCCTTGGCCGCGGCGTCGAACCCGTCGACGTCCGCGGTCGGGTCGGCCTCGGCGTAGCCGAGCTGCTGCGCCTCCTCCAGCGCCTCGGCGAACCCGGAGCCGGAGGAGTCCATCCGGTCGAGGATGAAGTTCGTGGTGCCGTTGACGATGCCCAAGACCCTGGTCACCCGGTCGCCGGCCAGCGACTCACGCAGCGGTCGGACGATCGGGATGGCGCCGGCGACCGCGGCCTCGAAGTAGAGGTCTCGCTGCATCTTCTCCGCCGCCGCGAACAGCGTCGCACCGTCCTCGGCGAGCAGTGCCTTGTTCGCGGTGACCACCGAGGCGCGGTGGTCGAGAGCCGCGAGGATGAGAGAGCGCGCGGGCTCGATGCCGCCGATCACCTCGACGACGAGGTCGACGTCGTCGCGTGTCACCAGCCCGTGGGCGTCGGTCGTGAACAGCGCCGGGTCGACCGGCACGTCGCGCCGCCGCTGCGGCCGACGAACTGCGACGCCGGCGAGCTCCAGCGGCGCGCCGACCCGGGAGGCGAGGTCGGCGGCGTGCTCGTGCAACAGCCGGGCCACCTCGCTGCCCACCGCACCGCAGCCGAGCAGCGCCACGCGCAGCGGCCGGACCGAGGCCGTGTCGGCGTTCGGCGCAGTCATGGGTTCACCTCGGTCGGCGGGACGGCAGGACAGCGCCCTGTCTCGGGCCGGCACGCATCATCGCGCCGGACGCTTCCAGCGGCCAAGACCTGGTGTCCGGGGGACGCCGACGCAGACGACCCGGGTCTCACGGGACGTCCAGACGCGACAGGTCGTCCTCGGTCTCCCGACGTACGACGAGCCTCGCCGTCCCGTCGCGGACCGCCACCACAGGCGGGCGCGGCACGTGGTTGTAGTTGCTGGACAAGGATCGGCAGTAGGCGCCGGTGCCCGGGACGGCGACGAGGTCGCCCGCGGCGAGGTCGGCGGGCAGGAACTCGTCCTTGACTACGATGTCGCCGCTCTCGCAGTGCTTGCCGACGACCCGGGCGAGGACCGCGCGGCTCGACGACGCCCGCGACGCCAGCGCGCACGAGTAGTCCGCGTCGTAGAGGGCGGGACGGATGTTGTCGCTCATGCCGCCGTCGACTGACACGTAGAGACGGGTGGTGCCCGCGTCCAGCGCAACGTTCTTGACCGTGCCGACCTCGTACAGCGTGCAGGTGCTGGGGCCGGCGATCGCGCGGCCGGGCTCGACGGACAGCCGGGGGACGGCAACGCCGCGCGCGCGGCACTCGTG
>JALYMZ010000249.1 GCA_030773435.1 Actinomycetota bacterium
ACTCCCGGCGGGGGAAGAGCGCGCCGACCGCGTGCTCCACCTTGACCGGATCCGTATCGTCGGTCCATTTCCACCGCCGCACCAGCCGGCCGACGTGGGTGTCGACGGTGATGCCGGGCACCCCGAACGCCTCGCCGAGCACGACGTTGGCGGTCTTGCGCCCCACCCCGGGCAGCGTCACGAGGTCGTCGAGACGGGCCGGCACCTCGCCGCCGTACCGGTCGCACAACGCCTGCGCCAGCTTGACTAGCGTGTCGGCCTTGGCACGGAAGAACCCGGTGGGCTGGATCATCCGCTCCAGCTCGTCCCGGTCGCCCCCGGCGAGGGTCGCCGCGGTGGGGAAGCGCGCGAAGAGGGCCGGGGTCACCGCGTTGACCCGCTTGGCGGTGCGCTGGGCGGAGAGCACGGTGGCGACGAGCAGCTGCAGCGGCGAGGCGAAGTCGAGCTCGCAGTGCGCGTCGGGATACAGCTCGGCGAGCATGCGGTTGATGCGCCTGGCCCGGCGAACCAGCGCCAGCGGGCTCTCGTCGATCCGCACCCCGGGCGGAGCGGCGGGGGCGCGCGGCGGCATGGTCGCCAGCCTACGTGGCAACGCCTCGGCGCCATGCGTCAGACTGTGCCGGTGGGCGCCGCCGGCAGACCCCGTGCCCGGCGGCCGGGCGAGGAGGCGACAGGGGTGGAGAACGACGCTCTGCGGCGGGCTCCGCTGTTCAGCGCGCTGGACGACGAGGCGGCGTCCGCGCTGCGGGCGTCGATGAGCCAGACCCGGGTACGCCGCGGCCAGGTCATCTTCCGCGAGGGCGACTCCGGGGACCGGTTGTATGTCGTCACCGAGGGCAAGGTCAAGCTCGGTCGCACCTCCAGCGACGGGCGGGAGAACCTGCTGGCGATCCTGGGGCCGGGACAGATGTTCGGGGAGCTGTCCCTGTTCGACCCCGGCCCGCGCTCGGCCACCGCGACCGCCGTCACCGACGTCACCATGGAGGAACTGAGCCACGCGGAGCTGCTGCGCTGGCTGACCGGGCGTCCCGACGTGGCCCGCGGGCTGCTGTCGCAGCTGGCGGCGCGGCTGCGCAAGGCCAATGACGTCGTCGCCGACCTGGTGTTCTCCGACGTGCCGGGCCGGGTGGCCAAGGCGCTGCTGGACCTGTCGGTACGGTTCGGGCGCACCGCTGACGACGGCGTACACGTGCACCACGACCTGACCCAGGAGGAGCTGGCGCAGCTGGTCGGAGCGTCACGGGAGACCGTCAACAAGGCGCTCGCCGACTTCACGGCGCGCGGCTGGCTACGGCTGGAGCCGCGGTCGGTGGTGCTCCTCGACGTCGACCGGCTGCGCCGCCGCGCCCGCTGACCCGTCGGCGGCGACGGAGGCTGCATCGGCGGCACCCGGCCGGTGGACCAGCTGGCCTGGCGGTGCTGAGGAGGGAATCAGCTCTCCACCGCACAAAATCCTCCCCAGCGGCGGCATGCCCGGCGCTCCGGGAGCCCGGCGCGGACCGCCGATCACCGTCGAGAACGGGCCAGGTACTCCAGCTGGGCCCGCACGGACAGCTCGGCCGCCGGCCACAGCACCGGGTCCACCTCGGCGTAGACCCGCTCCACCACCTCCCGTGGCGTGCCGGCGCCGGCGGCGACCACCGCTGCCACCTGCTGCAGCCGCTCGGCGCGGTGTGCGAGGTAGCGGTCGAGCGCCGCTCGGGCGTCGCCGAGCACTGGTCCGTGGCCGGGCCAGACCACGTCGACCTCGCGGGCAACGGCGAGACGGTGCAGCCGTTGCAGCGAGTCGAGGTAGGCGCCGAGCTCGCCGTCCGGGTGTGCGACGACCGTGGTCCCGCGTCCGAGCACGGTGTCGCCGGTCAGTACGGCCCGCTCGGCCGGCAGCACGAAGGACAGCGAGTCGGCGGTGTGTCCCGGCGTACCCACGACCCGAACCTCCAGGCCGTCGACCTCCACCACGTCACCGTCAGCCAGCCCCTCCGAGCCGAGTCGGTGCGCCGGGTCGAGCGCCCGCACGCCACACCGCACCATCTCGGCGAACGTGCCCGCTCCCGCGGCGTGGTCGGGGTGCCCGTGGGTGAGCAGCACGACAGCCACCTCCCCGGCCACCTCCGCCACCGCCTGCTGATGCCCCTGGTGCCGTGGGCCGGGGTCGACCACGACGCTGCGACGAGCCCCCGGCTCGCGCAGGACCCACGTATTGGTCCCGTCGAGCGTCATGGGGCCGGCGTTGGCCGCGAGGACGCACCGTGCCCGGGCACCGAAGAGCCCGCCTCGCCACCGGCCCGTGGGTCCGCTCACCACGCGTCTCGCCGTTCCGCTCAGCGGACGGTGACGAACGCGCCGGCGTCGTCGAAGACCACCGCCGGCCGGATTACGCGGATACGCCGGGTCGCGGCGACGGCGAGCGCCTCTTGCGCCGTCGCCACCCGGGCCAGCTCGCACAGCGTCACGTACGTCGGGGGCAGCATCCGGATCGACCCGGCGTCGGCTGCAGCCACCGCCTCGGCCGGCCGCAACCAGGCAACCTCGTCGGCCTCGCCGGACACGTCCCCGGTGCGCTGGCCGGCGGGCAGCACCGCGACGAAGAACCGCGTGTCGAAACGCAGTGGCTCGAACTCCGGGGTGATCCAGTGCGCCCACGCCGCGAGCAGGTCGGCGCGCAGTAGCAGGCTGCGGCGGCGCAGGAGCTCGGCGAAGCCCAGGCTGCGATCGACCAGTCCGAGCCGGTCGCGTTCCCAGTCCGCGCCGGTGGTGTCGGCGACCACGGCGTCGGCGGAGGGGCCGGCGAGCAGCACCCCCGACTCCTCGAACGTCTCGCGCACCGCGGCGCACAGCAGCGCCCGCGCCAGCGCCTCGTCGCAGGACAGCCGGCTCGCCCAGTCCGCCGGTGCCGGCCCCGTCCAGCGGAGGCTGTGGTCCTCGTCGCGGGGATCGACCCCGCCACCGGGGAAGGCGTGCATCCCTCCGGCGAAGGCCATGCCCCGGTGCCGGCGCAGCAGGTACGCCTCGACCCCGTGGTCGCCGTCACGTAGCAGCACCACGGTGGCTGCGTGACGGGGCGTCGTGGGACGTCGGTTGCTGGTGGCAAAGGCTCGCGCCCGCTCGACGAGCTCCGCCGGGAGCCGGGTGGTGGTGTCCATGCCGGTCAGGCGACCTCGACGACCAGCTCGACCTCGACCGGGGCGTCGAGCGGCAGCACCGGTACCCCCACCGCGGAGCGGGCGTGCTGACCGGCGTCGCCGAACGCCTGGCCGAGCAGCTCCGACGCACCGTTGGCGACCTGCGGCTGGCCGGTGAACTCCGGTGTCGACGCCACGAAGGCCACCACCTTGACGACACGGGTGACCTGGCCGAGGTCGCCGATCTCGGCGCGCACGGCGGCGAGCGCGTTGAGCGCGCACTGGCGGGCGCACTGCGCCGCCTCCTCGGCGCTGACCGCGCCACCGACCTTCCCGGTCGTGATGAGCCGGCCGTCGCGCAGTGGCAGCTGGCCGGAGGTGTAGACGTGGGTGCCGGTGCGCACGGCGGGAACGTACGCCGCGACCGGCGCCGCCACCTCCGGCACGGACAGGCCGAGGTCCGCCAGCCGGCGCTCCGGCGTGGACATCACGCCTTCTCCCGCTTGAGGTAGGCGACGAGGTTCTCAGGGTTCATCCCGGGCACGACCTGGACCAGCTCCCAGCCGTCGTCTCCCCAGTTGTCGAGAATCTGTTTGGTCGCGTGCACCAGCAGCGGCACGGTCGCGTACTCCCAGTTCGGCATGGTCGGACTCTAACGTGCCGTGCTCTCGCCCGGCCGCGTCGCGGCCCGCGCCGGTAGCGCTGGCCGAGCCGGTTAGCGTGCGGGCGTGGATCCCGAGGACGTGCTGACGCGTCCGGGGCCGGGGCCGGACGCGGTGGTCCGGTACGGCGACCATCCGGAGCACCTCCTCGACGTCCACCTGCCGGTCCGGCGGGTCGACGCCGGCGACGCGCCGGCCCACGTCGTCGTACTGCTGCACGGAGGGTTCTGGCGACAGCGCTACGACCGCACGCACACCCGGCCGATGGCACAGGGCCTGGCGGCCGCCGGATACGTGGTCGTGACGCCGGAGTACCGGCGCAGCGGCGGCGCCGGCGGCTGGCCGCGGACGTTCGACGACGTGGCAACCGCCCTGCAGGCGCTGCCGCGGGTGACCGAGGTGGTGCCCGGCGGAACGCTAGCCGGGCGGCCGCCGGTGCTGGTGGGACACTCCGCGGGCGGGCACCTGGCGCTGTGGGCGGCACTGCGGCCCGGTGCGCCGCGGGTGCGCCGGGTGGTGGCGCTGGCGCCGGTCGCCGACCTCTACCAGGCCCACGCCCGCCGGCTCGGTGCGGACGCCGTCACCGCGCTGATGGGTGGCGACCCGGCCGAGCTTCCGGACGCCTACGCCGCCGCCGACGCCGCCCGGCTCCTGCGCCGACCCATCCCGGCAGCGGTGTCGGTAATCGTGCTCCACGGCGACCGGGACCGGCAGGTGCCGCTGGAGATGTCCCGCGCCCTGGCCGCCGCCAGCCCCGGTGTCGATCTGATCGAGCTCGCCGGCGCCGAGCACTTCGGGCTCATCGACCCGTTGTCGACCGTGTGGCCGCACGTCCTTGCCGCGATCCGGCGCTGAGCCGGTCAGTGCGCCCTGACGACGTAGCCGCCGGGCACCGCGGGCAGGTCGCGACCGACGACGATGTCGAGCGGGTTGGTAAGGCACCACCGACCCGCCGGCCTTGTGGAACTCACCGACCTCGACCACCACGACGTCGAAACCCCAGTGCCCGAGCCGTGCCGGCACCCGGTCGGGGCAGGCTGGCATCACCACCGTGCGGCCGATCACGACGGAGTTGGCGCAGAACGTCATCGCCTCGGCCTCGCTGAGCACCAGGGGCTCGGGGACCAGCGCGAGCACCGCGGCCGCGGACGCGTCGTCGAATGCCGCCGGGCACACGATCGCCCGCCGCTGGTCGAGTGGGCAGAAGGCGAGGTCGAGGTGGTACATCCCGGGGTGGATGATCCGCAGCGCCCGCACGCGTACGCCGAGCTCTGTCGCCAGGTGCTTCAACCCCAACTCATCGGTGCGGGGCCCGTACCCGACGACCAGCGCGTCGCCGAACGCGAAGGCGTCGCCGGCCTCGAGGCATGCCCCGACGCCGTCCCGGCCGACGTGCACCGGTGCGAACCCAGCGGCCGCGACCAGCGCTGCGCCGACCGGGTCTCCACGCGTCGCTCCGCGTGGCGCATGTGGCTCAACAGCACTCGGCGACGGCCGTCGGAGCCGGTGAACGCCAGCCCCAGGTTCATCGCGCAGACCATGTCCCGCGCGTCCGCGCGCTGGCCCAGCACGTGCACCCGCGCACCGAGGGACTGCAGCAGCTGCGCCAAGCCCTCCCACTGGGCCACCTCGCGGTGCCACCGGGCGTTGGTCGGTCTCTCGGGAAGCGGCCGGCTGCTCGCGGTCGCCGACGCGCTCAGTGCGGAGGTGCGGCTAGCCCTCGCGCGCGTGGACCGGCTGCGGCGCAACGCCCGCGAGCAGGTGGCCTCGCACCGAGAGCTGCTCACGCTGCTGGAGCGAGGGGACCTCGACGCGACCGTCGCCGAGCTGGAACGCCATCTGGCCGGGGCGGAGCGCTCGCTCGTCGACGCCATCCACCAGCCGCCGCAGCAGGCCGGTCGCTAGCCTCCCGC
>JALYMZ010000250.1 GCA_030773435.1 Actinomycetota bacterium
ACTCGCTCCCGCGGGAGCCGCGGGAGCGGTCCGCGGTGGCCTTCGTCTGCGGCTACGGCGCCGACGGCGCCGAACGACTCGTCGACGACTACCGCCGCGTCGCCCGCCGTGCCCGCGCCGTGGTGGACCGGTTGTTCTGGGAGTGACGCCCCGCTCCCTGATAGGGAATCAGCCGAGGAACTCCCGAAGCGCCTGGTCGTACCCCTGTGGATCCTGGTTCCAGCTCTCGACATGGGCGGCGCCGGGGACGACCTGCAGCGTCACCTCCCCGGGGTGGTCGGCGGCGAGCGTCGCACTGGTGGAGACCGGGACCCGCGGGTCCTCGTCGCCGTGGAAGACGAGGGCCGGCACGGTCAGCCAGCTGGAGTCGTCGAGGTAGTCCACTGCGTCCCAGTCGAGGTCGTACCGGATCGCGGCGATCTGCTTGGCCGTCCAGGTCAAGGAATCCGGAAGTTGGCCGAGGAGCGGCAGCGTGCGTCGCGAGGCTCCGTAGTCCACGGTCGCGCCGAAGTCCAGCACCGGGGCGTCGAGGACAACCCGTGACACGTGTCGCGCGAGTCGGGAGCTCTCCAGGAATGACGCAGTGATGGCGCCCCCCATGCTGTAGCCGACCAAGACCACCTCTTCGGCGCCGGACTTCAGCGCATAACGAACAGCTGCCTCCAGGTCACGCCACTCCGTGCGGCCATACTGCCAGCGGCCGCTGGGGTCGGCCGGAGCCCCCACGTCGTTGCGGTAGGTGATGGCCAAGGACGGCAGCCCGAGGTCGACGGTCGTGGCCATCGTCCGCAACGCCTCGGCGCGGGTGGCCCCGATGGCTCCATGCGTGAGGATCACCCATGTGGTCTCGCGTCCTGGCACGAACCACGCGGAAAAGGTTCCCGCCGGTGACGTGTACCGCACCTCGTCAACCGGCGCACCGACGGCGACCGCCGGTTCGTCGGCGGGGAACGCATCGCGTTGCAGCTCCGCCATGTGGCCGCGGCGCGGCGGCCGTCCATCGAGCACGGCCAGGCGGCGGGTGACCGCCGCGCCGACCTGGTCGCCCTCGGCCCTGACCGGCACCCCGCTGACCTGACCGTAGCCGTCGTCCCAGGCCAGCCCGTAGGTCGCCGCGTTCCGGAGCGCCTCCACCTCGCCCTCAGTCTCGACCAAGGTGACCTGGCGAGGCGCCACGGCGACGACCTTCAGCGAGGCGTCTTCGCTGGCCCCACGGACCTCGAGCCCACCGGAGTTGATCTCTGCGGCAAAGTACCAGCCGCCACCAACATGGAATGCCACGCCCACGAGCACCACCAGACCGAGGAGCCACACAAGCGCCCTTCTCATGGGACGAGTCTCTGCCACCCCGTAGGCCCTGGTAGCGGTTTCGCTGAAACTCCGTCGCGATATCCGCAGGGTCGATCCACGAGAAATCCTGAAGCCGCTGGGCTAACGACATGCGCCCACCGCTGCGGGCAACGCTGCCTCGAGGGCCTCGAAGTCCAGGTACGAGATCGACTTCGTTCCGGCGTCCGGCCCCTTGCGCAGGGTGCCACCGGCCATGGTCCCGTGGGTGTTGATGAGCGTCTCGGCGGACACGCCAGCGGCGTCGGCGAGGACGTCGATCCCGGCGTCACACAGCCCGGTGAACTGGAAAGCCAGATCGCCGAAGGAGACCCAGTTCGCCGATCCGGCCATTCTCTGTGCGGCCCGCTCGTTGAGGTTCGTCTTGAAGCAGAAGTGCGCACTTGCCGGCCCGGCTGCGATCACCACAGCCCCTACGGCGGCGATGCCCGGGGTCACGATGCGACGAAATGCCGTTCTACCCATTTTGTCCCGTCCCTTCTAGATGGCCCCGAGCGCTGTGGACTCTGGTCCCGGCAGGCACAAGCCCGCTATGGTCCGAATGGGCCATCCCGACTTGGCCCGTTGTGGTCATCGGCCGCCCCGGCACATGTATTGGTGGTCGGCTGCCGGGATGCGGCTGTGCGTTGCCGCCGACGCGGCGGACGCGGAAGCTGCGCCTTGGGCCAGGTGACGCACTCAGGCAGGTGGCCGAAGCCCTGCGGACAAATCGGCGCGGCGGGCCAGCGCGAGCTGGCTGACCCCGAGGTAGCCGGTGCGGAAGCCTGCCTCGCAGTAGGCGAGGTAGAACTCCCACATCCGCCGGAACGTCTCGTCGAAGCCCAGCCCGCTGATGTGCTCCCAGTTGCCGAGGAAGCGGCCGCGCCACTGCCGCAGCGTCTCGGCGTAGTGCCAGCCCAGCTCGCGCCGCTCGATCACCTCGAGGCTGGTGTGGTCGCGCAGGGTCTCACCGATCGCCCGTAGCGACGGGATCAGGCCGCCGGGGAAGATGTACTTGTGCATCCAGCCGTAGTACCGCCGGGTCGCGAGCATCCGGTCGTGCGCCATCGTGATGGCCTGGATCGCCACCCGGCCACCGCATCCAGCAGCCGGTCCAGGGCTGAGAAGTACGCCGCCCAGTACCGCTCGCCGACCGCCTCGATCATCTCGACGCTGACGATCGCGTCGAAGCGCCCGCGGACCTCCCGGTAGTCCTGCAGCCGCAGGTCGACCCGGTCCGCGACGGCGGCCTCCTCGACCCGACGTCGCGCCAGCGCCAACTGCTGTGCGGAGATGGTGATGCTGGTGACCCGGGCGCCGCGCTGTGCTGCCCGGATCGCCAGCGCTCCCCACCCGGTGCCGATCTCCAGCAGCCGGGTGCCGGCGGTGACCCTGGCGTAGTCCAGGATGCTGTCCATCTTGCGCCGCTGCGCGGCCTCGAGGTCGAGGTCGTCGGCGGATCGGATGGTGTCGGGGAACCGCGCCGAGGAGTACGACATCGTCGGGTCGAGAAAGGCAGCGAACAGGTCGTTGGACAGGTCGTAGTGACGGGAGATGTTGCCGCGGGCACCGATGACGGTGTTGACCTCGCGTTTGGGCGGACGTTTGTCGACCAGAGGGCGCAGCCGTTGCAGGGACCGGGGGACCAGCTCCGACAGCCGCGCGGCGAAGGCCGCGAGCAGGTCGGCGAGGTCGGTTCCTGGGCCGGGCTCCCAGTCACCGGCCATGTACGCCTCGCCGAAGCCAATCCGTAGATCGCGGCCCAACCGGGCGAAGAAGGCCTGCGGACGCATCACCCGCAGTTCCGGATCGCCAAGCTGTCCCCGGCCGAGCACCCTTCCGTCCGGAAGCGTCACCCGCACCCGCACGTGGCGCACCGCGCTGATGAGGACGCCGCGCGCTGCGGCGGCCGCCAGCGGCGCCCGTGGCGGTCGGGCCAGGGCCGGCCACCGGGTCACGTCGACACCCACCGCTGTCGAGGACGCCGCCGTCATCGTGCTCCCTCCTCGTGTCGCCCGGTGCATCGCAGGGGCGACCTCCCGACGTACGAGCCGATGCCCGCCGAGGGTGCGGAATAACCGCGGCGCCGGGTGCGCTGTATCGCAGACAGCCGCCGTCGCCGACTCGAGGAGCCCGTCGTGGCCACCGTGACTGCAACCACCGACACGTTCGAGAAGACCGTCACCGAGCACGACATCGTGCTGGTCGACTTCTGGGCCTCCTGGTGCGGACCCTGCCGCCAGTTCGCCCCGGTGTTCGAGGCTGCCTCCGAGCGGCACGACGACATCGTCTTCGCGAAGGTCGACACCGAGGAGGAGCAGCAGCTGGCCGGTCAGGCGCAGATCGCGTCGATCCCCACGCTGATGGCGTTTCGCGACGGGATCCTGGTCTACCGGGAGGCCGGTGCACTGCCGGCTCCGGCGCTCGAGCAGCTGATCGGCGCCGTGCGTGACCTGGACATGGAAGACGTACGCGCGAAGATCGCGGCCCAAGAGCGCGAGAGCTGACTCGCGCCGCGGGCCGACCCCGAACCGGTCGTGTCACGCCGGTGTGAGCGTGGCCAGGAACACCGTTCGTCCGTGCGCGACGGCCTGGGCTTTCAGGGTGAGCCGCACCGGCACCTCCGTGCCGTCGTGACGCAGCGCAGGTACGACGGCCGTTGCGCCGAGGAGGCGGCTGCGACCGGTGAGCAGGTGCAGCGTGAAGCCCGCGATATGCTGCTGGCGTAACCGGCGCGGGATCACAGCGACGATGCGGCGGCCGACGAGCTGTCCCGGCTCGTCGTAGCCCAGCAGCCGGAGCGCGGCCGGGCTGGCCGCGAGGATACGGTCGGTGTCGTCGGCGGCCACCATCGCGTCGCTGGACGTGCTCACCACGGCGCTGTCCCATCGCACCGGTCCCCGTACCGGGCCGACGTCGTCCGGCGGTTCCCGCCACGGCTCCGGAGCACTCCCGCTCGCCTGCCGCAGCACTTCACGGCAGAGCCAGGCGCGCAGCTCGCGAATCTCCGGCTGGGTGGCCGGCAGCAACAGAAGGCCCTCCTCCGCCAGCTCGATGGCGGAGTCGAGCGTGGCGTCGAGCAGCCGGAAGTCGTCGACCATCGCGAGAGGGACGGACAGCCGAACCTGTGGCGCGGTTTGCGCCGACGGCTCCATCGGCGACCCCAGCTCAGCGCCGAGGGCGGGCGGCGGGATGCCGTCTTCCAGCAGCGTGGCCGCACGGGCAGCCGCGGCATGGGTTGCGACCGGGTCCGGTCCGTCGCGCTGCGGGTCTTCCAGGGCGGCGAGGAGATGCTCGCGCAGCAGCGCATCGGCGTGCTGCTGCCAGACTGCGTGCAAGAGCAGCGGTACCTCGAGCAGCGTCACCGCGACCGCCGGTGCTGCCCCGGCTCGGGGTGCGCAACCCGCGGCTGGCATACCTGCGGGACGGCCGGAGCCCGAGGTGGGCGGTGACGGCTCGATCGACCCCAGCCCGAACCACACGGTCTTGCCACGCTCCCTGGGCTGTACACCCCATTCCTGCGCGGTCAGCTGAAGCAACAGCAATCCGCGGCCGATGGTCGCCGTACTGCCGTAGTTCCGGGCGCTGGGCAACCGGGGATCGCCGTCGGTGACCTCGACCACCACGCCGGAGTCGTCCGCGGTGACACGCAGGTCGATGTCGGTGCCGGCGTGGATGACCGCGTTGGTCACCAGCTCGCTGGCGAGCAGCTGGGCGTCGTCGACGAACTCCTCGCTCCGGGCCTCAGCGAGAGTCTGGCGGACGGCATGCCGCGCCTGGGCGGCGCTGGCCGGTCGCGGTGGCAGGTGCAGCACCCGGGTGACGCTGCGGCGCCTACCCGCCGGCCGGCATCTGGTCACCCCCGCCTCTTGCCCCGATCGACCTGCGGTCAGTCCAGCGGTCTGCCCGGACGGTGCTGCATCGCGCCGGTGGTGCTACGGCGGGCCGCCGGGCCCGCGAGACGCCGGAGGGCCTCGAGGCCGTCGGGGGTCCCCCGCCAATGCCGGTCGAGAGCCTCCCACCCGGCCCGGCGTACGACGTAGCGCAGTGCGAGGGCGACCACTACCGCGTCATCGGCGTACCCCAGCACCGGAACGGCGTCCGGCACGACGTCGACCGGCAGTAGGAGGTAGGCCAGCAGCAGACACAGGACGACCCTGCTGCCGCGTGGCAGCGCCGGATCGGTGGCGAGGCGGCGGAGCAAACCCACGACGTCGGGCAGCAGGCGAAGGCCGTCGCGGATCCGCACGTCGTCGGGCCGCAGGGCCCACAGCGCGGCGACCAGGCAGAGACACGACAGCAGTACGCCGCCGAGGACCGCCGCCGCGACGTTCCACCAGGTCTGCACCGCACCAGTGTCGCGGCATCCGCCGTGCTCCGAAACGTGTCGCCGCGGCAACGGCTGAGGGTCGTGGGTCCTCCCCACGGCGTCGTGGGACTGTGCCGTACGCGGTTCCGCGGAACCGTTTTGCCTCGGCGCCCTCAGCGTCGGCGATGTCGCCGAAGCGGCCGGGCGGTCGCGTTACTCGGCGAGTGACCCGCGGAACGGGACAAGCCGGGCGCCGAGCGGTCGCTTGGCGAGCAACGTGGGTCGCTCAGCGAGGGACCCGGCGCGGCCAGCACAGACGACGGCCAGGCCGGGGCGTAGTCGAGATGGACGACTCCGTTGTCGTAGACCTCGTGCTCCTTCAGTGCGAGGTTGGTCGGATGCCGTCCGTCTCGTCCTTGAGCTGCCGGATCGTGCCCGGGTCGTTCGCGCCGAGGCAGGTCGAGTTCGCCACCTGACCGCCGGCTCCCGCGAGCCGACGACGTACTCCTGGGTGCCGTTGAAGAACGGTGCACCGGGGTCATCCTCGACCGTGCGGGTGGACCAGGCCCGGCGCAAAACAGCTCGAACGTCGTACGACCCAGCACGATTGCCTTGGACGCGTCCGTGATCGCTTCCAGAGTCTCACCGATCTTCGGCTGAAAGCCGTGGTCGAAGCTCCACTTCGGGTCCTCGAACACGAAGTCGAGAGCGATGAACTCGTGACGGCGATGGCGCCGCTAAGCATTCCTTTCGTCGCCACCAGAGTCCGCCCCGGTACACGAACCAGCCGTAAGACCTACCGTCACCGACGAGGTGTGCGACGTCGTCAGCCCAACGGTCGTGCACTGGGAGAGTGGTCCGCAGTGAGCTGGCAGTAGCCTTTCGTTGGTGGAAGCGCGGGTGCTGCCGGCTGGGCAACGCGCGCGGGTGCTCATCGACGGCCAGCTGTGCGACGCCGGTCGGTGTGCAGAGCCGCACCGACCTCAACCTGTACGCCGGGCAAGGCGTCGCGGTCCGCGAGGTCGTCATGGCCGCTGCTCATGGCGGCGCCGACTATCTGCTGTACGTCGACCAGAGAGCGGTCGGAGTCGTCGAGGCAAGTCCGAGGGCACGCCGTTGTCCGGTGTGCAGTGGCCGTCGACGATGTACGCGCAGGGACTGCCCGCTCAGGTTCCGGCTCAAGGCGCTCACCCGCGAGGGCCGGCTGCCCTTCCTGCTCGAGGGGTCGGGGTCGTAGATCCATCTCACGAACGGCTTCGACCCCGCGCCGAGGGCGCGAGGGTCTTGCCGTCGCCAGACTTTCGGGACGTTCCCACTCCGAGTGACCCCCGCGACTCAGACGCACACATTGCCGGGCCGGCTCGCTGCGTCATGTGCTTCGATGAGGCGATGACCAGTCACCACGAGCAGCTGCGTGTTGTCAGCGCCAGCCGCGAGATTTCGGCCGGGGCTGGGCAGATCTTCGAGCTCATCGCTGACCCGACTCAACAGCCTCGCTGGGATGGCAACGACAACCTGTCGGAGGCGCCTCCCGGGCAGCGAGTCCGTGCTGTCGGCGACGTATTCACCATGACCCTGACGGGAGGTCAGGTACGGGAAAACCACGTGGTCGAGTTCGACGAGGGTCGGCGCATCGCTTGGAGACCTGCCGAGCCCGGCCGGGAACCGCCCGGGCACCTGTGGCGATGGGACCTCGAGCCGATCGACTCATCGCGGACGCGGGTCACCCACACCTACGACTGGACCCAGTTGACCGATGAGCATCGCGTCGCACGCGCTCGCGCGACCACGGGGGACAAGCTGCAGGCCTCGCTCGACCGACTCGCCGCCCTCGCTGAGCGTCGGTGACCGGGCATTCTCCCTGGTGCATGACGCCATGCCGCGCACGGCGCAGCCCCGGCCGGGGCAGTCAACCCGGTACGACCCAGAGCTGGGCGGACTGGCCGAGTTCGAATCCGAGTTGATGCGGGAGGGGACCGAGGCTAACCGCCGCACGGGCGCAGGCCGGACCAGCGGCTGAGGACCAGTGATCGTGTCGCTACTCCGGTGGCCGTGGTTATCCCGGCGTGCCATGCAGCACCCGCGGGCTGATGCGGGAGAGGCGTCCCGCATTCAGCACCACGGAGATGGAGCTGGCGGCCATGGCGACGGCAGCGATCATGGGAGAGAGCAGGGTGCCGGTCGCGGGGTAGAGCAGGCCGGCGGCGATCGGGATCGCGGCGACGTTGTAGGCGAAGGCGAGGACGAGGTTCTGGCGGATGTTGCGCATGGTGGCCTTGGAGAGGGCGACCGCGGCAACCAGGCCGCGCAGCTCTCCGGAGACGAGGGTGACGTCGGCGGCCTCGATCGCCACATCGGTGCCGGTGCCGATCGCGACACCGACGTCTGCCTGCGCGAGCGCGGGCGCGTCGTTGATGCCGTCGCCCACCATCGCGACCAGCTTGCCCTCGTCTTGCAGGTCGCGCACGTTGGCCGCCTTGTCCTCGGGGAGGACGTCGGCGAGGACTCGGTCAATCCCGACCTGGGCAGCAACGGCTTCGGCCGTCCTCCGGTTGTCGCCGGTGATCATGGCCACCTGTACACCGAGTCGGTGCAGCGCGGTCACGGCGTCGGCGGAGTCCGGTTTGAGGGTGTCGGCGACTGCGACCAGTCCCGCGGGCCGTCGGTCGACACCGACGTACATGGGCGTCTTTCCCTCCGCAGCCAGTCGCGCTGCGGACTGCTCCAACCCGTCGACGGCGATGTCGGCGTCGACGAGGAGCCGCTGGTTGCCGATCAGCAGGTCGCGGCCGTCGATGCGCGCCCGAACACCCCAGCCGGTGACCGAGTCGAATGCGGTGGCATCGCCAAGGTCAAGGCCGCGTTCCCGAGCGCCGGTGACGATGGCCTCGGCCAGCGGGTGTTCGCTGCCGCGTTCGGCCGAGGCCACCAGCCGCAGGAGCTCGCCTTCGTCCATGTCCGGCTCGGCTACCACGTCGGTCAGCGCCGGCTGTCCGCGGGTGATGGTGCCGGTCTTGTCCAGGATGATGGTGTCGACCTTGTGCGCGGTCTCCAGCGCCTCGGCGTCTCGGATGAGGACGCCGGCTTGGGCGCCCTTGCCGGTGCCGACCATGATCGACAAGGGCGTCGCCAAGCCAAGCGCGCAGGGGCAGGCGATGATGAGCACGCTGACGGCGGCCACGAGGGCGAACGTCAGCGACGGGGCGGGTCCGACGACGAACCAGATCACGAACGTGGCGACCGCGATGAACACGACCGCGGGGACGAAGTAGCTGGCGACCAGATCCGCCAGCCGCTGAATGGGCGCCTTGGAGCTTTGGGCCTGCTGCACTAGTCGGATGATCTGGGCGAGCATGGTGTCGGTGCCGACGCTGATAGCGCGCATGGTGAACGAGCCGGTGCTGTTCACAGTGGCACCGATGACGGTGTCGCCCTCGGCCTTCTCCACCGGCAGGGACTCCCCGGTCACCATGGATTCGTCGATGCTGGAGCGTCCCTTCACCACGGTGCCGTCGACGGGCACCTTCTCGCCGGGGCGGACCACGATCTCGTCGCCGACGGCCACCTCGTCGACGGGAACCTCGATCTCTTCACCCCCACGCAGGACATGTGCGGTCCGGGGTGCAAGCTCGACCAGCGCGCGGATCGCGTCGCCGGTGCCGGCGCGCGCACGGGCCTCCACCAGCCGGCCGAGCAGGATGACCGTGATGATGAACCCGACGACCTCGTAGTACACCTCCCGCACGGCGACCGGAAACAGCGCGGGCGCGATGGTGACGAGCAGGCTGTAGCCGAACGCGGCGAGGGTGCCGAGGCTGATCAGTGTGTTCATGTCGGCGCTGCGGTTGCGTAGCGCGAACAGGCCGGTGCGGTGGATCGGCCACCCGACCACCACCATCACCGGTGCGATGAGGACCAGCTGCACCCACGCGTTCTCCAGCAGGTCTGTAACGTAGGCGGGGTCGACGAAGTGGGTGACCATCGCCGCGTACAGCACCGGCAGGGTGAGCACGATGCCGAGCAGCACCCGCCAGGACAGTTCGCGAACCTCGCCGCGGTGGGCCGCGGCCTCGCCGTCTTCGGTCGGCTCTGCGCCCGGCTGGGGCCGGTCCGTCACTGGGTGTCCGGTCGCCTGGTGCACCGCATCCCGCAACCGGTCGACGTCGAGGATCTGCGGGTCGTAGGTGAGCACGGCTCGTTCGGCGCCGAAGTTCACCTCGGCCGACTCCACCCCTCCGATCGCCCGCAGCTGCGCCTCCGCCTGCGCGGTGTTCGACGGCAGGCTGCGCAACGCGCCGGGCAGGGCGAACTCAACGCGCGCGGTCGGCGGCCGTGGTGCCACCTGGGGGCCGACACCGACCGCGCGAGCGGTGTCCCGGTTGTGGCCGGTCACGCCGCGGGCCTCTTCCCGGGCCTGCTCGCCGGTCCCCATGGGCGCGGCGTGCACCGACTGGGCCTGCTCGACGACTGCGGTCCGGGTTCCACTGGCCTCGTCGGCGCCGTCCGGTTCGACGACCAGGGTGCCGTGCAGCATGTTCATGCCGCAGGCGAAGCCGTACTCACCCGGCTCCGCCTCCGGGAGCTCGAGCGTGGTGGTTCCGAAGGCGGCCAGTGACTTGGAGAGCCGGAAGTCGTGGAAGACCACCTTGGCGGTGCAGTCGGAGCTCTCCTGCCGGTTGAAGCGCAGCCGCACCGGCGCCCCCGCCTGCACCCGGATCAGGTTGGGGGAGTAGCCGCCTTTGACGGTGATGTCGACGGTCTGCATGCCGCCCTCCACGTGGGCGCGAGTGGCCTGGCGTGGTTTGAAGAAGAACAAGGCGAGCGCGGCGATCAACGCGGCCCCGGCCACGATGACGAGCACATCGACAACAGTCATGTCAGCCCTTCCCGGCGGTGCTCCGGACGCCGCCGTACTACGATCCACGCTAGTAGAAGTGACGGGGTCGGCACAGTGGCGGCCGGGAGGACAGCGTGCAAGGGATCTGTGACATGGGCATGGGCGGGATGATGCTCGGGATGCTGCTGTGGGGCCTGGTTGGCCTCGCGCTGCTGGTTCTGGCCGTCGTCGGGGTGGTGTGGCTGGTCCGGCGCAGCGAAAACACCAGGCGAATGCAGCGTGGCCAGGAGCCTCCGGAGGAGATCCTGCGCCGCCGCTACGCCGCAGGCGAGCTGGACGAGGACGAGTATCTGCGCCGCCGAGCCGGTCTGCGGGACTGAGCCGCGGCACTAGT
>JALYMZ010000251.1 GCA_030773435.1 Actinomycetota bacterium
CCCTCGTTCGCGTGGCCGCCGCCGCAGCCGGCCGCGAGCAGGCACAGCACCGCGGTGACCGCCGTACGGGGGCTGTCGTGCCTCACCGTGGCTCGGCCACCTCGACGACGACGTTCGTGGACTTGACCGACGCGACCGCCAGCACCCCCGGCGCCAGCCGCAGCTCGTCGGCCGCCTCCCGGCTCATCAGCGACACCACGCGGTAGGGACCGGTCTGCAGCTCGACCTGCGCCATCACCGCGTCCTTGGTCACCTTCGTGACCAGGCCCCGGAACCGGTTGCGCGCCGACTGCACGGCGCCGGCGCCCGGCTCGCCCGGGTCGGCGTGCTGCTGCGCCAGTTCCTGGGCGAACGCCGCCAGCGCGGCCCCGTCCACGGCACGGCGCCCGCCCGTCGTGGTGAGCGTCGGCAACCGGCCCTGGTCGGCCCAGCGCCGCAGCGTGTCGTCGCTGACCCCGAGCAGCTCGGCGGCCTCGCTGATCCGGAATTGCGGCACAGAGCACACTGTAGCCCCGCAGCTACGAATTCGTCACCCGGTGAGGTAGCCGCAGGTTCGGCTGTGCCGAGAGCCCGGCCGGGCGCTGTGTCGACATGGCCGCGCGGCGGGCGCACCGGCTACGATCCCGGCATCCGTGTCGACGAAGGGGTGGGTGATGACCGAGAACCGCGCACTGTCCCCGGAGCTGGCCGTCGCCGACCGGGCACCGGATCGCAACCTTGCGATGGAGCTGGTCCGCGTCACCGAGGCGGCCGCGATGGCCGCGGGCCGCTGGGTCGGCCGCGGCGACAAGAACGGTGCCGACGGCGCGGCGGTCAACGCGATGCGCGCCCTGATCGGCACGGTGGGCATGCGCGGGGTCGTCGTCATCGGGGAGGGCGAGAAGGACCATGCGCCGATGTTGTTCAACGGCGAGCGCGTCGGGGACGGCACCGGACCGGAGTGCGACGTCGCCGTCGACCCCATCGACGGCACCACGCTGGCCGCCAAGGGAATGAACAACGCCATCGCGGTCATGGCGGTCGCACCGCGCGGCAGCATGTACGACCCCTCGGCGGTCTTCTACATGGAAAAGCTCGTCGCCGGTTCGGAGGCGGCCGAGGTCGTCGACATCCGGCTGCCGGTGGCCGAGAACATCCGTCGTACGGCCAAGGCCAAGGGCAGCTCCAACAGCGACGTGACCGTGGTGCTGCTCGACCGGCCCCGCCACGAGCAGATCGTCGCCGAGATCCGCGCCGCCGGAGCACGGATCAAGTTCATCACCGACGGCGACGTGGCCGGCGGCATCATGGCAGCGCGCCCCGGCACCGGCATCGACCTGCTCGTCGGCATCGGCGGCACGCCGGAGGGGATCATCACCGCGTGCGCGATGAAGGCGCTCGGCGGTGTGATCCAGGGACGTCTGTGGCCCCGCGACGACGACGAGCGACAGAAGGCGATCGACGCCGGGCTCCAGCTGGACCAGGTCCTGACCACCGACCAGCTCGTCTGCGGGGACGACGTCTTCTTCGTCGCGACCGGCATCACCGACGGTGAGCTCATGCGCGGGGTGCACTACCGCGGCGGTGGTGCGACCACGCACTCGCTGGTGATGCGGTCGCGTAGCGGCACCATCCGGTCCATCCAGAGCGAGCACCGGCTGTCGAAACTGCGCGCCTACTCCGCGATCAACTTCGAGCAGGCCACCTGACGCCGCCTGCTGGCGCCGTGTCCCCACCGGTCCTCGTCGCCGGGGAAGCACTGGTCGACGTCGTCGTGGAGCCGGACGGCTCGGTCGTCGACCGGGTGCCCGGAGGCTCACCGCTCAACGTCGCGGTGGGGTTGTCCCGGCTGGAGGTGCCGACAAAGCTGCTGACGTGGTACGCCGAGGATGCCGACGGAGCCCGGATCACCGCGCACCTCGCGGCGTCGGACGTGTCGGTGGCTCCCGGCTCCTCCAGAGCGGCCGCGACCTCGGTGGCCCGGGCCGTCCTCGACGCCGACCGGCAGGCACGATACGAGATCGCGCTCACCTGGGACCCGCCGTGGGTCGACCCGGCCCGGTTCTCCGCCGTGCACGTCGGCTCGCTGGGCACCGTGGTCGAGCCCGGCGCCACCACCGTGCGGGCGCTGGCCGGCAGCGCGGTCGAGCAGGGCGTGCCAGTGAGCTACGACCCCAACGTGCGCCCGGCGCTCGCCGGCGACCCAGCCCGCGCCTGGGAGGCGGTACGCCACGACGCCGCCCTGGCGACCGTGGTGAAGCTGAGCGAGGACGACGCGGACTTCCTGCGGCCGGACGTGGCGGTCGACGACGTGCTCGACCTGCTGCTGGAGGGTGCGCAGACCCGGCTGGCGGTGCTGACTCTGGGCGCAGGCGGAGCGCGGCTGGCCGTGCCCGGCGCGCGGGTCGACGTCACCGCACCGGAGGTGGAGGTCGTCGACACCGTCGGCGCCGGGGACGCCTTCATGGCCGGGCTGCTGGCCGCGCTGTACCGCAGCAGCCGGCTGGTGCCGGGTGGCCAGGTCGCCGCGCTCTGCGCGGGCGAGCTGCGCCGGCTCGGGGAGGTGGCGGCGCGGGTGGCTGCCCTCACCTGCCGGCGCCGCGGCGCGGACCCGCCTCGACTCGACGAGCTGGACGCGGCCGGCGCCCCGCTTCGTACACTCAGGGCACGACCAGGCCTCCGGGCCGTCGTACCTCCTGAAAGGACTGCAGCCCCCCGGGAGACCGATCTATGACCGTGCCGGCCCGCGCCGACGTCGCCGCTCTGCCGACCGGCGTCGACATTGCGTTCGAGACCTACGGCGAGCCCTCCAGGCGGCCGCTGCTGCTGATCATGGGCCTCGGCGGCCCCGGGCTGTGGTGGAGCGCCGAGCTGTGCGTCGCGCTGGCCGAGCGCGGCTTCCACGTGATCCGCTACGACAACCGCGACGTCGGCCGCTCCACGCACTTCCGTGACCACCGCGTCAACCGGGGCAGCGTGGTGCGGGCCCTGCTCGGTCGCCGCCGCGGGCTGCCGTACACGATGGCGGAGATGGCCGACGACGGCTTCGGGCTGCTGGACCACCTCGGCATCGAGGCCGCGCACGTGTGCGGCGCCTCGATGGGTGGCATGATCGCGCAGACGATGGCGATCGCGCGGCCGGAGCGGGTGCTGTCGCTGGTGTCGATGATGTCGACCACCGGGCGCCGCAGCGTCGGCTGGCAGGACCCGCGCCTGCTGCCGCTGCTGTTCCGGTCCCGGCACCTCAGCCGCGAAGACTACGTCGCGGCGTCCGGACGCGTGTGGGGTGCCATCGGATCACCCGGATTCGCCGAGGACGTGGCGCTGCGCGAGCAACGCGCGGCCGAGACATGGGACCGCGGGGTCGACGCGGCGGGGGCGGTCCGACAGATGATCGCGGTCGTCACCCAGCCGGACCGCACCGAAGCGCTGAGCCGGCTCCGCATGCCGGCTCTGGTCATCCACGGGACCAGGGACCGCATGGTGCATCCCTCCGGCGGCCGTGCCACCGCCGGCGCCATCCCCGGCGCCGAGCTGATGATGATCCCCGGCATGGGCCACGACCTGCCGCCGCAGCTGCACGAGATCTTCGCGGAGGCGATCGAGCGCACCGCCGACCGCGCCGCCCCCAGCCTGGGCG
>JALYMZ010000252.1 GCA_030773435.1 Actinomycetota bacterium
GGCTGCCCTCCGCTCAGGACCCCGGTGACGGCGACGGCGGCGACCACGGTGGCGGCGGTCGCCAGTGCACCGGCGGTCACGCCGAGCCACACCCGCCGCCGAGTGCTCGTCCCGGACGCGTCGCCTCCCATCCCAGCCGGTGCCGCCGTGCGGCGCCGGATCGCGGTCAGGCCGTCGTCGCCGGGTTGCACCATCTCGGCCTCCTCGTGCAGCGCTCGGCGGATCGCGTCGCCGAGGTCGTCGAACTCGTGGTTGTCCATCACGACCGCTCCATCGCCTGACGCATCGCGGCCACGCCCCGCGAGGCGTGACTCTTCACGGCTCCCCGGCTCACACCCATGGCGGCCGCTATCTCTGCTTCGGACAGGTCGAGGTAGTAGCGCAGCACCAGGGCCTCGCGCTGCCGCGGTGGCAGCGTGTTGAGGGTGGCGATCACCTCGCGCCGCGTGTCGGCGGCGAGTGCGCCGTGCTCCGCGCTCGGCGCGTCCGGCAGCGGAGCCGGCCGGTGCCGGTCCTGCACCGCGCGGTGCCGCAGCGCCGACCGGGCCCGGTTCACCACGGCCTGCCGCAGGTACGCCACCGCTTTGTCCCGCTCCCGCAGGCGGTCCCAGCGACCGTGCATGGCCACGAACGCGTCCTGCACGATCTCCTCGGCCTCGCCGACGTCGCGCAGCAGCAGCGCCGCCAGCCGCACCAGCGACCGGTAGTGCGCCGAGTAGAGCAGGGTCACGGCGTCGTCGGCGTCGTACGCCTGGCTCGACGACATCGCGTCGCGCTCCCTCCGGTCGAGGTCGGGCGCCGCCCGCCGGGGGTGGTGCACGAGTGCGGTCACGGCAGGTAGACGCAGGGGAAACGGTGCCGGTTTACCGCCGCTGCACCGGTTCGGCTTGCCCCGATGGTGGCACGATCCCCACGTCGTACGACGGCACGCCGCACCGACCGGAGGAGACCGCCCGTGACCGACGCAGCCTCGTCCCCGGACCCCGACTGCCTGTTCTGCACGATCGTGGCCGGGGACGTGCCCGGCGACCGGGTGCACGAGACACAGCGGTCCCTGGCCTTCCGTGACGTCGACCCGCAGGCCCCGACGCACGTGCTGGTGGTGCCCAAGGATCACCACCGCGACGTGGGCGCGCTCGCCGCCGCGGACCCGGAGGCGCTCGCCGACCTCGTGGCCGTCGCCGAACTGGTAGCGCGGCAGGACGGGCTCGACGGGTGGCGGGTGGTGTTCAACACCGGCCCCGCCGCCGGCCAGAGCGTCTTCCACTGCCACGCCCACGTGCTCGGCGGACGCCCACTGACCTGGCCACCGGGCTGAGCGCCGCGCCGCCGACGCCACCGCGGTGCCGCCGCTCACCCTCTAGCATGGAAGTGGAACGGATTCCCGACAGATCGGAGCCCCGGCCCAGCGGCCGCCCATGCCAGAGATCGCCACGCCGCAGACGACCGTCATCATCCCGGCCAGCGTGCCCATGGTCGCCCTGCTCGGACCACGCGACGAGTTCCTGAGGATCATCGAGCGCGAGTTCAACACCGACGTCCACGTCCGAGGCAACGAGGTCACGCTCACCGGTCAGCCGGTGGAGGTGGCAGTGGTCGAGCGGCTGCTCGACGAGCTGGTGACGATGATCCGCACCGGGCACGGGCTGAGCCCGGAGACGGTCGAGCGGGCGATCAGCATCCTGCGGTCGGAGCACAGCGAGCGGCCGGCGGACGTGCTGTCGCACAACATCCTGTCCAACCGCGGTCGCACGATCCGGCCGAAGACGCTGAATCAGAAGCGGTACGTCGACGCGATCGACAAGCACACGGTGGTGTTCTCCATCGGTCCGGCCGGCACCGGCAAGACCTACCTCGCGATGGCCAAGGCCGTGCAGGCGCTGCAGGCCAAGGAGGTCAACCGGATCATCCTGACCCGCCCGGCGGTCGAGGCGGGTGAGCGGCTGGGATTCCTGCCCGGGACGCTCTCGGAGAAGATCGACCCCTACCTGCGGCCGCTGTACGACGCGCTGCACGACATGCTCGACCCCGACACGATCCCCAAGCTGCTCACCGCGGGCACGATCGAGGTGGCGCCGCTGGCCTACATGCGCGGCAGGACGTTGAACGACGCGTTCATCATCCTCGACGAGGCCCAGAACACTTCACCGGAGCAGATGAAGATGTTCCTGACCCGGCTCGGGTTCGGCTCGAAGATGGTGGTCACCGGCGACATCACCCAAATCGACCTGCCGACCGGCACGCACAGCGGGCTGCGGGTGGTGCAGGAGATCTTGTCCGGGCTGCCGGACGTCCACTTCACCCGGTTGTCGTCGCACGACGTCGTACGACACAAGCTGGTGGGGCGCATCGTCGCGGCGTACGACGCCTACGAGGCCGACGCCGAGCCGGTGCGTGCCGCGCCCGCACCGCAGCACCGCGCCGGCGCCCCCCGGCGCTGACCGGGCCTGACGATGAGCATCGACGTACTCAACGAGTCCGGAACCGACCACGACGAGGCGGCGCTGAGCCGGCTGGCCCGGTTCGTGCTCGAGGCGATGCGGATCCATCCGCAGGCCGAGCTGTGCGTCAAGCTCGTCGACGAGGCCACGATCGCCACCATGAACGAGCGCTGGATGGACGCGGAGGGACCCACCGACGTCTTGGCCTTCCCGATGGACGAGCTGCGCCCCGGCCACGACGACGACGACCTGCCCGACGGCGTGGTCGGCGACGTCGTGCTGTGCCCGCAGGTCGCGGCGGCGCAGGCCGCCAGCCGCGGGCACAGCGTCCGGCACGAGACCGACCTGCTGGTGATCCACGGGATCCTGCACCTGCTCGGCTACGACCACGCCGGCCCGCAGGAGGAGCGGGAGATGTTCGGGCTGCAGGAGCGGCTGCTCGCCCAGTGGGAGCGGCGGCCGCAGGGCGAGGGCGGCCGGCACGGCGCGGCGGTGTACCGGAGCGGCGGGGCATGACGTCGACCGACGGATGGATGCTCGGCATCGCGGTGGCGCTGGTCGTCGTCGCCGGCATGATTGCCAGCGCCGAGGCGGCGCTGTCGTCGATCTCGAAGGTGCGCGCCGACGAGCTGGCCGCCGAGGGCCGCCGCGGCGCCGTACGACTGCAGGCGATGCTCGACGACCCGCCGCGTTTCCTCAACACGGCGCTGCTGCTGCGGCTGGCGGCCGAGACCGCCGCCGTCGTGCTGGTGACCATCGTCGTCACTCGGCTGGGCACCGCCTTGTGGGCCGAGCTGCTGCTGGCCATCGGCGGCATGCTCGTCGTCTCCTACGTCGTCATCGGGGTGGCTCCCCGAACCCTCGGCCGCCAGCACTCCGAGGGCGTCGCCCGGCTGTCCGCCGCGCCGCTGACACTGCTGACCCGCATCCTCGGTCCGCTGTCGCAGCTGCTCATCCTCGTCGGCAACGCGCTCACGCCGGGCAAGGGCTTCGCCGCGGGGCCGTTCGCCACGGAGGCCGAGCTGCGCGAGCTGGTGGACCTCGCCGAGCAGAGCGCGGTGATCGAGTCCGGTGAGCGGCGCATGATCCACCGCATCTTCGAGCTCGGTGACACCCTGACCCGCGAGGTGATGGTGCCGCGCACCGACATGATCTTCATCGAGCGGCACAAGACGCTGCGCCAGCTCATGTCGTTGGCGCTGCGCAGCGGGTTCTCCCGGATCCCGGTGGTAGGCGAGAACCTCGACGACATCGTCGGCGTGGCGTACCTCAAGGACGTCACCAAGCGGGTGTTCGACAACCACGCCGCCGAGACGACGGAGCGGGTGGAGTCGGTGATGCGCCCGGCGCTGTTCGTGCCCGACACCAAGCCGGTCGACGAGCTGCTCGAGGTCATGCAGGCCGACCGGATGCACGTGGCGATCGTCGTCGACGAGTACGGCGGGACCGCCGGGATGGTCACGATCGAGGACATCCTCGAGGAGATCGTCGGCGAGATCACCGACGAGTACGACGTGGCGTCCTCCGACGTCGAGGAGCTCGGCAACGGCACCGTCCGGGTGCTGGCGCGCCTGTCGGTCAGCGACCTGGGGGAGCAGTTCGACGTCGACATCGACGACGCCGACGTCGAGTCGGTGGGTGGGTTGATGGCCAAGCACCTGGGTCGGGTACCGATCCCCGGCGCCGAGGTGACCGTCGACGGCCTGCACCTGATGGCCGAGGCGCCGACCGGGCGCCGGAACCGGCTCGGCACTATCATCGTGTCCCGGGTGCCCGACGGACCGCCCGGCGACGAGGCGCCGCCGCCCGCCGACGATCGCCCAGCCGCCGCCACGGCGGAGTCCCCGGGGCCGTGACGCTCCCGGCGCTCCTCCGATTTGGGTTGCTAACGACTGGTATCGGCCCTTGCCAGGCTGCATGTGGCCTGGGGAGACCCGATCCGGGTCGGGAAGCGCGCGCCGCAAACCCGGGTCGGGGAGCCCGCCGCCGCAAACCCGGGTCGGGCAGCGCGCCGCCGACCCGATCCGGAATGCCGCTCGCGTACGGCGCCGCTGTGACACGCTGACCGGCATGCCGCAGCAGCCCTCCGATCCCGAGGACGTCAAGATCATCACGCTGGCGCGCTCCGTCCGCGCCCGAGCCGGCACGCGATCCGGAGCAGCGGTCCGCGACACGGACGGACGCACCTACGCGGCCGCCGACGTCGACCTGCCGAGCCTGCGGCTGTCGGCGCTACAGCTGGCCGTCGCCATGGCCGCCAGCAGCGGCGTGCAGGGGCTCGAGGCCGTCGCGGTGGTGGCCGACGACCACAGCCACGAGCCCGTCGGCGTCGACACGGTGCGCGACCTCGGCGGAGTGGGCCGGCGGATCTACCATGCCGACGCCTCGGGTCGGGTCGTCGACGTCCTCACCGCGTGAGCTCCCACCGTGAGCTCACGCACGTCGGCCGGCGGAGCCCTGCTGGTGGTGACCGGCGCCGCGCTGTTCGGGACCGTGGGCAC
>JALYMZ010000253.1 GCA_030773435.1 Actinomycetota bacterium
CTCCTTCGCCGACGCGGCCGGGGTGCCGGTGGTCGTGGATGCGGTCGCGGCGTCCACCCGGGCGCGGGCACGGCGGGCGACCGGCTGGCCGGTGACGGCGTGGGTCTCGCGGCTGCGGCCGGACCCGTTGCGGCGGCTGCATCTCGACCTCGGTCGGGACATCCGAGAGCTGACCGCGTCGGCGCGGACGTCCCTGCCGCAGCCGACCAAGGTCCAGCGCGCGCGGGTGGACGCCAGCGTGCGGGGGGTCGTCGACGACGCGACCGTCGATCTTCCGCGCCCGTGGGCGGCTGCGGTGCGCCGGGCGTCGGTGTCGCGCTTCGACGACCTCGGCGACGGCCTCGACCGAGCGGTGGCGCGGACCGACCTGGGTCCGGCGCGGACCCCGCTGTGGTGGCGCCTGCTGCAGGCGGTGCAGTGGGTGCTGCTCGCGGCGGTGGTGATCGGTGTGCTGTGGCTCGGGGTGCTGTTCGCGCTGGACTACGTGCGGCTGCCGGAGCCGCCGACGCCGCAGTGGCGGGGCTTCCCGGTGCCGACCCTGCTACTCGTGGGTGGTGTGCTGCTGGGGCTCCTCGTCGCCCTGGTCGGCCGGGTGCTGGGGTCGGTGTCGGCACGGCGGCGGGCGGCGGCGGCCCGGCGCAGGCTGCACGCGGCCATCGCCGATGTCGCCGAGGAGCTGGTGGTCGTGCCGATCGAGGCCGAGATCGACGCCTACCGCGCCTGCCGCGACGGCATCACCGCCGCACGCGGCTGACCGCGCCGCCTACCGTCCCTCCTGCGCGCGAACACCCCCATTCGGCCTGCTGGCGACTGTTCTCCGGCCTGGGCGAGCGAAAAATCGCCTGGGAAGGCCCGACCTGACGCGGGAAGCCGAGCCGGCAGAGACCGGGTCGCGTCGTGGGCGGCGCCATCTCGGCCGGCCGCGCGGTGGCCGCTTTGCCTCCACATGCAGCCGCTGGCGATCGGTCGTACACAGTCGGCCGGTTCCGGCTGGCCGGGACGTCCGCGCGCGGTCATCGTCGTCTCGAGGCACTCAACTCGAGCGAGAGGCAGGCAAGTTGTGAGCGAGGTACAGGTGACGCTGTACGGCTACGTCGGGCAGGACGTGACGTTCAAGCAGACGACCGGCGGTGACGTGGCGTCGTTCCGGGTCGGTACGACGCCACGCATCCGCGACGGCCGCGGCGGCTTCAAGGACGGCGAGACCGTGTGGACGTCGGTGACGTGCTGGCGCACCCTGGCGCAGAACGTCAAGGCGTCCGTGCACACGGGCGACCCGGTGGTGGTGGTCGGCAAGCTCCGGACCCGCCGGTGGGTCACCAGCGAGGGGCAGCCGGCCGAGCGGCAGGTGGTCGAGGCCACGACGGTGTGCCACGACCTCGCCAAGGGCACCAGCGTGTTCCGTAAGAACCCACGCAACACCCGCTGGGACGACGACGTCGACGAGGTCGGTGGGGTGCTCGAGGAGACCGAGCGCCAGCCCGTCGGCGTCGACCCGTCCACCGGCGAGGTGCTCACCGCGGTGCCGGAGCCGGCTGGAGACGAGGCGGCCTGACCGCACCGACCCGAAGGCGATCAGCCGGCGACACGTCGGTGACCGTAGGCTGGACGGCCTATGGCTGACTTCATCTTCACCCTGCGCAACCTCCGCAAGGCGCACGGCGACAAGGTCGTGCTGGACAACGTGACGTTGTCGTTCCTGCACGGGGCCAAGATCGGCGTGGTGGGACCGAACGGCGCCGGCAAGTCGACGCTGCTCGCGATCATGGCGGGGCTGGAACAGCCTTCCAACGGCGACGCGATCCGCGACCCCGACGCCACCGTCGGCATGCTGCAGCAGGAGCCGCCGCTGACCGAGGGCGTGACGGTGCTCGACAACGTCGAGGAGGCTGTCGCCGACGTCAAGGCCAAGCTGGACCGCTTCAACCAGATCTCCGCCGAGCTCGCCGACCCCGACGCCGACTACGACACGCTGCTCGCCGAGATGGGCAACCTCCAGGTCGCCCTCGACCATGCCAACGCCTGGGACGTCGACTCGCGGCTCGAGCAGGCCATGGACGCGCTGCGCTGCCCGCCGCCCGAGGCGCTCGTCGACCGGCTCTCCGGTGGCGAGCGGCGCCGGGTGGCGTTGTGCAAGCTGCTGCTTCAGCAGCCCGACCTGCTGCTGCTGGACGAGCCGACCAACCACCTCGACGCCGAGTCGGTGCAGTGGCTGGAACAGCACCTGGCCAAGTACGCCGGCACGGTCCTCGCCGTCACGCACGACCGGTACTTCCTCGACAACGTGGCGCAGTGGATCCTCGAGCTCGACCGCGGCAAGGCCTTCCCGTACGAAGGGAACTACTCCACCTACCTGGAGACCAAGCAGCAGCGGCTCGTCGTGGAGGGCCGCAAGGACGCCAAGCGACGCAAGATCCTGGAGCGGGAGCTGGAGTGGGTGCGGTCCAACCCCAAGGCCCGGCAGGCCAAGAGCCGGGCCCGGCTGGCCCGATACGAGGAGCTGGCCGCCGAGGCGGAGCGGTTCCGCAAGGTGGACTTCGAGGAGATCAACATCCCGGCCGGCCCGCGCCTGGGTGACCTCGTGCTCCACGCCGACGACGTGGTCAAGCGGTTCGGCGACCGGACGCTGATGGACGGCCTGTCGTTCTCGCTGCCGCGCGCCGGCATCGTCGGCGTCGTAGGGCCCAACGGCGTCGGCAAGACCACACTGTTCCGCATGATCGTCGACGAGGAGCAGCCCGACGCCGGGGTGCTCGAGGTCGGCGACACGGTCAAGGTCTCGTACGTCGACCAGAGTCGCAGCGGCCTCGACCCGCGGCAGAACGTCTGGCAGGTCGTCTCCGGCGGCCTCGACCACATCAAGGTGGCCAACTTCGAGATGCCGTCACGGGCGTACGTCGCCTCGTTCGGGTTCAAGGGTCCCGACCAGCAGAAGCCGACCGGCGTACTGTCCGGCGGTGAGCGCAACCGGCTCAACCTCGCGCTGACGCTGAAGCAGGGCGGCAACCTGCTGCTGCTGGACGAGCCGACCAACGACCTCGACGTCGAGACCCTGCAGTCGCTGGAGAACGCGCTGCTGGAGTTCCCGGGGTGCGCCGTGGTCATCTCCCACGACCGTTGGTTCCTCGACCGGGTGGCCACCCACATCCTGTCCTGGGAGGGCGACCAGGACGACGCGGCCCGGTGGTTCTGGTTCGAGGGCAACTTCGCCGACTACGAGACCAACAAGGTGGAGCGGCTCGGTGAGGAGGCCGCGCGGCCGCACCGGGTCACCTACCGCCGGCTCACCCGCGACTGACCGCGTCCGCCACCGCGCTGAACACCCGACCGACCGCCGCGAAGTCCTCCTCGGACACCGCGTCGACCAGGTAGCGGCGGACCCCGGCCACGTGCGTCGGCGCCGCCGCGACCAGCAGGCGGTAGCCCGCTTCGGTGAGCTCTGCGTACACCCCGCGGCGGTCGTCGCTGCACGAGCCACGCGCGACGAGGCCGGCGGCCTCGAGCCGCGCGACGGTGTGGGTCAGGCGGCTTCGGGAGTGGTTGAGCGACGCGGCCAGCTCGGCCATCCGCATTCGCCGGTCGGTGGCCTCGGACAGCCGCACGAGGATCTCGTACTCCGGCAGCGACAGCCCGTGCGCCTGCTCCAGGTCACGATCGAGCTGCGCGGTGAGCTGCGTGGTCCCGGTGAGGTACGCGCGCCATGAGCGCTGCTGCTCCGGAGACAGCCAGCGGGTCGCCGTCGCGGCAGAGCCGATCGGGGTCATGCAGCAACCCTACCTCCGGAATAGTTGAGACTTCAATGGCGTTCTGGTACTGTCGGCGTACCGATTGAAACTTCAACGAGGAGGCACAATGACCGTCCCGACCATTCCGACCGGAACGTGGGTCCTGGACCCCGGCCACACCGAGGTCGGGTTCACCGTCCGCCACATCATGAGCAAGGTGCGTGGGTCGTTCACGGAGTTCGAGGGCACGATCGTCACCGGCGAGACGCTCGCCGACAGCTCCGCGCACGTCCAGGTTGCGCTGTCCTCGATCGACACCCGCAACCAGCAGCGTGACGACCACCTGCGCTCCAGCGACTTCTTCGACGTGGCGACCAACCCGACCATGACGTTCCGCTCCACCTCGGTGCAGGACACCGGCGGTGGGAGACTGGTACTCACCGGCGACCTGACCATCAAGGGCGTCACCCGGCCCGTGGACCTCGACGTCGAGGTGCTGGGCGTGGGCCGCGACCCCTGGGGTGCGACCCGGATCGGGGTCGAGGCCAGCGGGCAGATCAGCCGCCGCGAGTTCGGCGTGGACTTCAACATCCCGCTCGAGGGCGACAAGGTCATGATCGGCGACAAGATCACGCTGGCGATCACGGCCCAGGCCGTGCTGCAGCAGGCCGCCGCCGAGGTACCCGCCGGGGCCCGCGCCTGACATCCCGGCACTCCGGCCCTCTCGTGGGGGGTGTGGGGAGGTCAGCGGCGGCGGATGTGTTCGCGGCCGTCGTGGTGGCCGACCATACGCAGCGCGAGGTCGGCGTACAGCTCGGCGATCGCGTCCGCGGTACGCCGGCCGTCCTCCCGGTACCACCTCGCCACGTCGACCGCCAACGACAGGATCGCCATCGCGGTCCCGGGCACGTCGATGGCGGCGAAGACGCCGCGGTCGACGCCGGCGCCGATGGTGTCCCTGACCACCTGCTCGATGGCGCGGCGGCGGCGCACGATCTGTTCCCAGTGCGCCGGCGCCAGCGCCGACCCCTCGTACTGCACGACGCGTGCGAGCGTGTGGTGCTCGGCGTGCCAACGGGTGAACGCCCGCACGCAGGCCGCCAGTCGAGCCGCCGGGTCGTCGGCGTGGTCGGCGGCGGCCGCGGTGACGACCCGCAGCGCCGCGTCGTGGCCGTCGCGGCTGATGAGGAACAGCAGCTCCTCCTTGGAGCTGTGGTGCACGTAGACCGCGGCCGGGCTCATCCCGGCGCCGGCCGCGATGTCGCGCGTGGTCGTCGCGTGGTAGCCGCGAGCCGCGAACGACCGCATCGCCGCCTCGACCAGCCGGCGGCGAGCCTCCGGCTGCGCGGTTGGCTGCTGTGTGCGCGCGCCCGAGCGTGCACCCATGTGTCGCTCCTTACGCCGACGAGCATGGACAGGATCGCCCAGCCGTGACATCCTAAGCAAGCGCTTAGTCGTCCATCACCGCAGCGCCAGGGCAGGGGAACCCGTGCAGCGCACCCTCTTCGACGCCGACCACGACGCCTTCCGTGCCTCGGTCCAGGAGTTCCTCGACCGGCACGTGCGCCCGCACGTCGACGCCTACATCGCCGACCGCGGCTGGCCGCGGGAGCTGTGGCTGGAGGCCGGCAAGCAGGGGTTCCTCGGGCTCGAGGTCTCCGAGCAGTACGGCGGTTCGGCCGCCGGCGACTACCGCTTCAACGCCGTGCTCGGTGAGGAGCTGTCGAAGGTCAGCGCGGCCATGTCGTCGTGCTTCGGCATCCACTACGACGTCGTCGCGCCGTACCTGGTGGACCTGACCACCGCCGAGCAGAAGCAGCGCTGGCTGCCGGGCTTCTGCAGCGGCGAGATCGTCACCGCCATCGCGATGACCGAGCCCTCCGGTGGCTCCGACCTCGCCGCGCTGCGTACGACCGCGGTGCGCGACGGCGACGACTGGCTGCTCGACGGGTCCAAGACGTTCATCACCAACGGCCACTCCGCCGACCTCGTCGTGGTCGCCGCGCGCACCGGTCCACAACAGAAGTCGCGCGGCATCACGCTGTTCGCGGTCGAGGCCGGCATGGACGGTTTCACCCGCGGCCGCAAGCTGGACAAGGTCGGCCAGGTGGAGTCCGACACCGCCGAGCTGTTCTTCTCCAGCGTGCGCGTGCCCGCTGCGAACATCCTCGGCGAGGTCGACCGTGGCTTCATCCACATGATGGAGCGGCTGCCCCAGGAGCGGCTGGGCGCCGCGGTGTCCAACGTCGCGCACGCCGCGCAGATCCTGGCCGAGACCATCGACTACGCCAAGCAGCGAGAGGTGTTCGGGCAGCCGGTCGGCTCCTGGCAGCACAACAAGTTCCTCCTCGCCGAGCTGGTCACCCGGATCGAGGTGTCCCAGACATACGTCGACCAGTGCGTGCTCGCCCACAGCGCCGGGCGGCTCACCGCGGTCGACGCGGCGAAGGCGAAGTGGTGGTCCGCCCAGGTGCAGAACGACGTACTGGACGCGTGCGTGCAGATGCACGGTGGGTACGGCTACATGACCGAGTACCGCGTCGCCCGTGCGTGGCGCGACGCCCGGGTGACGAAGATCTGGGCCGGCTCCAACGAGATCATGAAGGAGCTGATCGGCCGTGACCTCGGCCTCTGACGACGCACGACGCACCGACGACCCGGGAGGATCCCGTGGCAGAAGCAGTCATCGTCTCCACCGCCCGCTCCCCGATCGGACGAGCCTTCAAGGGATCGCTGAAGGAGATGCGGCCCGACGACCTCACCCTGCAGATGGTGCGTGCCGCCCTCGAGCAGGTGCCGGCGCTGGAGCCGCGCGACATCGACGACCTCATGCTCGGCTGCGGACTGCCCGGCGGGGAGCAGGGCTTCAACATGGGGCGCGTGGTCGCCATCCTTCTCGGCCTCGACCACCTGCCCGGCACGACGGTGACCCGCTACTGCTCCTCCAGCCTGCAGACCACCCGGATGGCGTTCCACGCCATCAAGGCCGGGGAGGGTGACGTCTTCGTCTCGGCTGGCGTCGAGACCGTGAGCAGGTACACCAAGGGCAACAGCGACGCCATCCCGGGCCAGGAGACGCGCAACCCGGTGTTCGACACGGCCAGGAAGCGCACCCAGCACGCGGCACAGGGCGGCACGACCTGGCACGACCCGCGCGAGGACGGCGAGCTCCCGGACATCTACATCGCGATGGGCCAGACCGCGGAGAACCTGGCACAGCTGAAGGGCGTCAGCCGCGAGGAGCAGGACGCCTTCGGGGTGCGCAGCCAGAACCTCGCGGAGAAGGCGATCGCCGACGGGTTCTGGGAGCGCGACATCACCCCGGTCACCCTTCCCGACGGCGCCACGATCAGCGCTGACGACGGACCGCGCCCCGGCGTCACGCTGGAGCGCGTCTCGAAGCTGCAGCCGGTGTTCCGGCCCGACGGCACGGTCACGGCCGGCAACTGCTGCCCGCTCAACGACGGCGCGGCGGCCCTGCTGGTGATGAGCGACACCAAGGCCGCCCAGCTGGGCGTGACGCCGCTCGCCCGCATCGTCTCCACGGCGGTCACGGCGCTGTCGCCGGAGATCATGGGCTACGGGCCGGTGGAGGCTTCCCGGCTGGCGTTGTCCCGGGCCGGTATGACCATCGACGACATCGACCTGGTCGAGCTCAACGAGGCCTTCGCGGCGCAGGTGATCCCGTCGTACCGCGACCTGGGGATCGACATCGACAAGCTCAACGTCAACGGCGGCGCGATCGCGGTCGGTCACCCCTTCGGGATGACCGGCGCCCGGCTCACCACGACGCTGATCAACTCCCTGCAGTTCCACGACAAGCAGGTCGGCCTGGAGACGATGTGTGTCGGCGGCGGGCAGGGCATGGCAATGGTGCTGGAGCGGCTGTCCTGACTCCTGGCGGCTCCGGCTGTGCGGGTCGTGCTCCGACCGCCCAGACACCGGCGAGCCGCCGATCCGACCCACGCTTAGCGCGCCATTTCGGGTCTTCCCGTGCGACATGTCGCCCGGGCAGGCCCGGTTTTGGTCGCTAGCAGGCCAAATGTGTGTGGGGCGCCAGGGCCCCGCGGCGGCCGGGCCCGGTCAGGGGATCAGCAGTACGACGGTCTCGGCCACGCAGGCCGGCTTGTCGGCGCGGTCGCACTCGACGGTGTAGCGGAACACCGCCTGGCGGCCCTGCGCCGCCGGTTCCACGGACACCAGCTCCACCCCGGCCCGCACCCGCGAGCCGACCGGCACCGGCGCGGGGAACCGCACCTTGTTGGTGCCGTAGTTGACCCGCATCGACACGCCGTCGAGCCGGAACACCTGCTGCCCCAGGTGCGGGATCAGCGCCAGCGTGAGGAACCCGTGCGCGATCGTGCCGCCGAACGGGCCGTGCGCCGCGCGGTCGGGGTCGACGTGGATCCACTGGTCGTCGGCGGTCGCCCGGGCGAACAGGTCCACCTGGTGCTGGGTCACCGGCCGCCAGTCGCTGTAGCCGAGGTGCTCGCCCTGCGCCGCGGCCAGCTCCTCCAGCCCGGCGAAGACCCGGGGCTCACCGCTCATCCGTGCGGTCCACCGGTGACGTACAGCACCTGGCCGGAGACGAATCCCGCGGCCTCGCTGACGAAGAACGACACCGCGTGGGCGATGTCCGCCGGCTCTCCGACCCGCCCGACCGGGATCTGCTTGGCCGCGGCGGCCTTGAACTCCTCGAACTCCATGCCGACCCGCGCCGCGGTGGCCCTGGTCATGTCGGTGACCACGAAGCCGGGCGCGACCGCGTTGGCGGTCACCCCGAACCGGCCGAGCTCGACGGCGAGGGTCTTGGTGAAGCCCTGTAGCCCCGCCTTCGCCGCCGCGTAGTTGGCCTGACCGCGGTTGCCGAGCGCCGAGCGGCTGGACAGGTTGACGATGCGTCCCCACCCCGCCTCGGTCATGTAGCCCTGCACCGCCCGGGTCATGAGGAACGACCCGCGCAGGTGCACCGCCATCACCGCGTCCCAGTCGTCGGCGCTCATCTTGACCAGCAGGTTGTCGCGGATGATGCCGGCGTTGTTGACCAGCACGGTCGGTACGCCGAGAGTCTCGGCGACCCGGGTCACCGCCGCCTGCACCGACTGCTCGTCGGTGACGTCGACGCCCACTCCGAGCGCGGTCCCGCCAGCCGCCTCGACGTCGACGACGGTGCCGGCGCTACCAGCCTCGTCGAGGTCCAGCACGGCGACCCGCAGCCCGTCGGCGGCGAGCCGGGTGGCGACCGCGGCGCCGATGCCGCGCGCGGCTCCGGTCACGATCGCGGTGCGCTGGTTGTCGTCGGTCACCACGGAGTCCCCTCAGCCTAGGTAAGCGGTCGCTTAGCAACGTACTACACCGCCCGGCGGGCGAGAGTGCCGCCATAGGATCCCCGGGTGCGCCACGTCTACCACTGCCCGTTGCGCTGGGCCGACATGGACGCCCTCGGCCACGTCAACAACGTCGTCTACGTCGACTACCTGCAGGAGGCACGGGTCGACATGCTCCGGGTGCACGCACCGCAGAGCGGCGGGGAGGAGCTGGCGGACGGTGTCGTCGTGGTGCGGCACGAGGTGGAGTTCCTGCACCCGCTGGTGTTCCGGCCAGACCCGGTGCGGATCGAGACCTGGGTGAGCCGGATCCGCGCGGCGACCTTCACGCTGCGCTACGAGATCCTCGACGAGCACCCGGACGGTGGCCGGTTCACGTACACCCGGGCGGCCACGGTGCTGACCCCGTTCATGTTCGCCGCCGAGCGGCCGCGGCGGCTCCGCCCCGAGGAGCGCGGCGTCCTCGAGCGGTTCCTCGAGGAGACTCCGGCGTGACACGGCACGGGTTCCAGCAGCACGTGCGCTGGTCCGACGTCGACAGCTACGGCCACGTCAACAACGTCAAGTACTTCGAGTACGTGCAGGAGGCACGGCTGGCGTTCCTGCAGTCGCTCGCCGCCGACGTGACGCCGACCGGGGCGGAGACGTTCGTGGTGGCGCGCCAGGACGTCGACTACCTGCGGCCGATGCGGTTCCGCAGCGAGCCGTTCACGATCGAGTCATGGGTGACCCGGGTCGGCACCTCGTCGTACGAGCTGGAGGCCGAGATCAAGGACGGCGACGCCGTGCTCGCCCGCGCCCGCACCGTGGTGGTGGCGTTCGACGCGCGCACACAGCGGTCCCGACCGCTGCGCGCGGACGAGCGGTCCGCGCTGCAGCGGCACTGCGACGGCACCCGCGCGTGACCGGTCCGCTAGCCGTCCGTGTTGACCATGAAGTGCGCCGCGTGCTGGAAGTAGCCCCACAGCTGCGCGCGCAGATCCGCCGACAGCCCAAACTCCGTGGCGGTCGCGTCCAGAGCCGCGTCCATGTGGGTGAGCCAGGCGTCGCGGGCCGCCGGCGACACCGCGAACGGAGCGTGCCGCATCCGCAGCCGCGGGTGCCCCCGCTGCTCGGAGTAGGTCTTCGGGCCGCCCCAGTACTGCTCGAGGAACAGCCGCAGCCGCTGCTCGGCCGAGGTGAGGTCGGCGTCGGGGTACAGCGGCCGCAGCAGCGGGTCGCTCCCGACGCCGGCGTAGAACCGGTGCACGAGCCGGGCGAAGAACGCGTGCCCGCCCATCGCGTCGTACAACGTCGCCAGCTGCGGCTGGGACGTGGCGCGCGCCTGTTCCGTCACGGCCCCATTGTGGCAAGTGGGCGAAGGGGACCCGGTGTACGGCGGCGCGCAGCGGGCAGGATGGAGCGCGCCGGTCGACCGGACCGCGCACCGCATTCGGGACTCGTCGGACCCCACGGAGGTAGGCCATGGCCACGACCCGCACCGCCAAGGCGCACTGGGCAGGCTCACTGATGGAGGGCTCCGGGCAGGTGGCGCTGGAGTCGTCGGGCCTCGGCACGTACGACGTCACCTGGCCGGCGCGGGCCGAGCAGCCGGGCGGCAAGACCAGCCCGGAGGAGCTCATCGCCGCCGCGCACGCCGCCTGCTTCTCCATGGCGCTCTCGCATGCGCTGGCGCAGGCCGGCAACCCGCCGCAGGCGCTCGACACGACCGCCGACGTGACCTTCCAGCCGGGCACCGGGATCACCGGGATCCAGCTCAGCGTCCGGGGCAGCGTCGAGGGGCTGAGCAGCGACGACTTCGTCAAGGCGGCCGACGACGCCAAGGCGAACTGCCCGGTGTCGCAGGCGCTGGCCGGTACGACGATCACGCTGGACGCGGCGCTGGCCTGACCGCCTCAACCGCGCTCCGACCCCGCACCCGGGTCGGCGGCGACCGGCGGTCGGGAAGCCTCGTCCCGATGCCAGATCACCCGCTGCGGCAGCGGCAGCTCGATGCCCTCCCGGTCGAACCGCCGCTTGATGCGCTCCCGCAGCTCGCGGGCGATCGCCCACTGCTCCAGCGGAGCCGTCTTCAGCACCACGCGGACGATCACCGCGTCGGGATCCATCCGCTCGACGCCCCACACCTCCGGCTCCTCCAGCACCTGGCCGCGGAACGCCTCGTCCTCATACAGTGCGTGCGCCTCCTCGGTCAGCACCTGACGCACCCGGGTCAGGTCCTCGCCGTACCCGACGCCGACGTCGAGCACGGTGCGCGCCCAGTTCTGGCTCATGTTGCCGACCCGCAAGATCTCTCCGTTGCGGACGTACCAGACGGTGCCGTTGACGTCGCGCAAGCGGGTGATCCGCAGGCCGACCGCCTCCACCGATCCGGTGGCCTCGCCCACGTCGACGACGTCCCCGACGCCGTACTGGTCCTCGAGGATCATGAAGATCCCGGACAGGAAGTCCTTGACCAGCGACTGGGCGCCGAAGCCGAGGGCGACGCCGAGGATGCCGGCGCTGGCGATCAGCGGCGCGACGTTGTAGCCGAGGACGTCGATGACCATGATCAGGATCACCGCGAACACCACACCGGTCGTCACGCTCTTCAGCAGCGACGCCATCGTGGCGGCGCGCTGCCGGCGCCGCTCGGTCGCCAGCGGCGAGGCCTCGAGGAACATCTGCCGCGCCTTGCCGCGCTGCAGCACACCGGGAACCGACCCTTCGGCCGCCCGCTGCGCCAGCCGGTCGATCACCTTGCGCAGCATCCAGCGCACCGCGACGCCGATCAGCAGCAGGCCGAGGATGTGCGCGGGCTTGGCGATCAGCCAGTCGGAGGCCGCCGCGAGCCAGGTGCTGTCGGTGACCCGGTAGACGAGCTGGCACAGCTGCTCGTCGGAGGCGACGTGGTAGCAGGGGAGCGCGGTCTCGTTCCCCGGAAGCAGCCCGTCCAGCCCCGTCTGCTGGTCCGACGGCGTGGTGGGGTCGCCACCGGGCGACCCCGTGGGATCGGGGGTGGGCACGGCGAGACGAGATGCGGCGAGGTGCAGCACAGCGTCCTCTACGGGTCCGCGGTCAGGGGTCTCGGGTGACCGTACGACGGGGCTCGACCCGGCTCAAGCCGGTCGCCCACGCCGAGAACGCCAGCGTGTCCGCGGCGAGGGCGATGCCCCGGCTGACCGAACGGGCGCCGTGGCCCACCTCGGTCTCGACCCGGATGAGGATCGGCCGCTCGGCTCGGTCCCCGGCGGTCGCCGCCTGCAGCGCCGCGCACATCTTGCGCGCGTGCAACGGGTCGACGCGGGTGTCGGAGGCGAACACGGTGAACAGCGTCGCCGGGTAGACGGTGCCGTCGCGGACCCGGTGGTACGGCGAGTAGGCCAGCAGGGTCCGCAGCTGCTCGGCGTCGGAGGCGCTGCCGTACTCGCCGGACCAGAACCGGCCGAGACCGTGCTGCTCGTAGCGGACCATGTCGAGCAGCGGCGCCGAACACACCGCGGCCCGGAACAGGTCGGGGCGCTGGGTCAGCGCCGCCCCGACCAGCAGGCCGCCGTTGGAGCCGCCGGAGATCGCCAGTTTCGGCGGTGTGGTCCAGCCTCGGTGGCACAGCGTCTCCGCGGCCGCCAGGAAGTCGTCGAAGACCCGCTGCTTGCCGGCCAGCATGCCGGCCCGGTGCCACCGCTCGCCCTCCTCGCCGCCACCGCGCAGACAGGCCAGCGCGTAGACCCCGCCGGCCTCCACCCAGGCGAGCAGGCCGGGGCCGTAGCCGGGCGCCACCGGGACACCGAAGCCGCCGTAGCCGTAGAGGATCGCCGGCCGGGGGCCGCCTTCGGCCAGGTCGTCGCGGCCGACCACGAACATGCGCACGGTCGTGCCGTCGTACGACGCGTAGTCGACCAGCCGGGTGGAGATGCCGCGGACGTCGGGCCGGCCGCCCGGCGGCTCGGCCCACACCCGGACCGCACCGCTGCGGCCGTCGTAGTGGTGCACCACCGACGGCGTGACGAAGTCGGTGTAGGAGAACCAGGCCTCGTGCCCGCCCTCGTAGCGGCCGTGCAGCGCGCCCACCGACCCGAGCCCGGGCAGCGCCAGCGCGCCGATGCGGGCGCCGTCGGCGAGCGCGTGCACGGTGATCTCGGAGACCGCGTGCCGGGTCCACGACACCAGCAGCTGCGGCTGCTCCAGCCGGTCGACGACGGCGAACCCGGTCAGCACCGCCTCCGGGTCCTCGTCGACCAGCGGCCGCCAGTGCACCCGGGTGGCCTGCTCGGGGTCGGCGACGAGCAGCCGGCCGCGGGGCGCGTCGGCGTCGGTCCAGACGTAGAGCCGGCCGTCGACGCCGACACTCAGGCTGGTCTGGGCGTCGACACCCTCCTGCACGGTCACGAACGCCGGCGCGGCGAGGTCGGCGTCGCGCAGGTCGGCGAGGTAGACGTCGTTGCGCGGATCGGTGCCGCGGGCGCCGGAGACGACCAGCCACCGGCCGTCGCGGCTGACCGACACACCCCAGACGAACGCCTTGTCGCGGCCGTCGCCGAAGACCACGGGGTCGGCGGCCGGGTCGGCGCCGAGGCGGTGCAGCCACACCCGCCGGTGGTACTGCCGTTCGTCCTCGGGCAGCTCGTCCGGGTCGAGCTGGCGGACGTAGTAGAACGCCGAGCTGTCCGCGAGCCAGGCGACCGGCGAGAAGCGGGTGCGCGGGATCGGGCCGTCGACCACGTCGCCGGTGGCCACGTCCAGCACCCGGATCGCGGACTCCTCGGTGCCCTTCTCCGACAGCTGGTACGCCAGCAGCCGGCCGTCGGGGGAGGGCGTGTAGGCGTCCAGCGTCGTGGTGCCGCCGGGGTCGAGCGCCATCGGGTCGACGAGCACCCGTTCGGTGCCGTCGCCCTCGACGACGTGCAGGACGGCGTGCTCCTGTCCCGGCGTACGGCGCAGGAAGAACTGCCGCTCGCCGCGGAAGGTGGGCAGCCCGGTGAAGCCGGTGGCGGTCAGCTGCTCCAGCCGCTGGGCGAAGGCCGGCCGCAGCGTCCAGCGCCGCCGGTGGGCGTCGAGCAGCTCCGCCTGAGCGCCCAGCCACTCCTTGGTGGCCGGCGCGTCGGCGTCCTCCAGCCACCGGTAGGGGTCGGCGACGCGCTCGCCGTGCAGCACGTCGACGAGGTGGTCGCGCGGGCTCGGGGGGTACGGCGGGAAGGCGGCCACGGCGGTGAGACTAGCGGCGGCGGAGGCGAGGCCAGGACGGCGACCGGGCCTCGCTACCGTAGGTCCGTGACCGTCGTACGTACCGCCGCCTCGTGCCACCGCTCCGCTCGCACCCGGTCCTCGCGGCGGCGTCCGTTCGGACGAGCGCTCTGGTGCGCGGTGGCGGCGGCCACGTCGGGCACCCTGCTGCTGGCTGGCCCCGCGGTCGCTGACACCCCGGCGGCGTGGGAGGAGCCGGGGGAGCTGTCGCTGCTGACCGCGCTGCTTGTCTTCGCCGGTATCCCGTTGGCGCTGATGGCGGTGATCACGTTCCTGGTCAGTGCCGGCGGGTTGGTGCGCGGGGACCGGCAGCAGCGTGGCGTCGCGTCGTGGACGCAGCCGGAGTGGTTCGGGGGCCCGCAGGCGCCGGAGAACCCGCGCGGGTCGCGGTCTGCGGGTGTCGAGCTGGAGGGCAGCGCCGATGCCGCCGCCGCGACGCGGTCGAGGGCCGCGTCGGAGGAGCTGCGCGAGCCAGGAGGGGCGAGTGCGCGCTGGTGACTTCTTCACCCCCGAGGACCGGCAGGCGATCGAGCGAGCGATCGGCACCGCCGAGACGGTGTCCGGGTTCGACTTCTCGGTCTTCGTGGGCGCGACCACCGGTGACGCCCGGCAGTTCGCCGAGCGGCTGCACGGAGAGCTCGGCGACCCCGCCCGCAGCGTCCTGATCCTCGTCGACCCGGTGGCGCGGGTGCTGGAGATCGTGACCGGCGCCGAGGTACGCCGGAGCCTCGACGATGGTGAGGTGGGGCTGGCGGCGCTGGCGATGCAGACGTCGTTCGCCGCCGGTGACTTCGTCGGCGGCCTGTCCGCGGGGCTGCAGCAGCTGGGCGAGCACGCCCGGCGGCCGCAGATGCTGCACACCGACAACCCCTGACCGGACGCCGCCCGCCGTTCGCTACGCAACGGTCGTCGATCGCCGCTCGAGACGACCGGAACGTAGCGAACGGTGCCGCCGGCCCCCGGTCGGCAGGGCCGGAGGCCCCTCAGGCGTCGCGGGCCTGGGCGCGCAGCGCGCGGGCCAGGTCGTCGCGTCCCTCCGACACCAGCCGCCGGGCCGCCGGGTTGACCCCGCTGTCCGAGGCCAGCCACGCGTCCACCCGGTCGAGCACCTGCCGGTTCGCCAGCGCGCGCGGGAACAGGTGCAGCAGCAGCGTGCTGGCCGCCTGGGTGCCCCGCTTGTCCCACACGGTCGCGGCCATCTGCAGGTAGCGGTCGACGTAGGGCCGCAGCACGTCGTCTTGCCCGACCCGCTGGAAGCTCGCCGCGATGTAGCGCACGGTCTCGGTGGGGAGGTCGTCGCGTTCGACGGCGTCGTGCCAGGCCTGCGCCTTCGCCTCCGCGGTGGGCCGGGCGGCGCGCGCTCCGGCGGCGTGCTCGCGGCCGCTGATCGTGTCGTCGCGGGCCAGCTCGGCGTCGATCGCCGCGTCGTCGGCGGCACCCATCGCGGCCAGGCCGGTGAGCAGAGACCAGCGCAGGTCGGTGTCCACGGTCAGGCCGTCCAGCCGCTCAGTGCCGTCGAGCAGGCCACGCAGCAGCACCGCCGTGTCGGGACGGCGGGCGGCCACGGCGAGGGCGCGCACGAACGCCAGCTGGTGGTCAGTGCCCGGTGCCGCCGTCTCCGCGAGCCGGCGCAGCCCCTGCTCCCACTCGGCGGCGACGTGGTCGCGATGCCCCGGCGCGACGTAGGTGCCGACCGCGGCCTGCGCCTGGCGTAGCAGCGCCTGCACCGCGGTCAGGTCGGACTCGGCCGCGACGCCGCGCAGCACCAGGCGGACGAAGTCGCTGGCCGCCATCTCGGCGTCGCGGGTCATGTCCCAGGTGGCCCCCCAGCACAGCGCCCTCGGCAGCGACTCCGGGAACGTCTCGATGCCGGCCAGCAGCGTGCGCAGGGACTGCTCGTCCAGCCGGATCTTGGCGTAGGTCAGGTCGTCGTCGTTGACCAGCAGCAGGTCGGGTCGCCGGGTGCCGACGAGCTCCGGCACCTCGGTGCGGGCGCCGACGACGTCCAACTCGTGCCGGTCCCGGCGTACCAGGCCATTTTCGGTGCGGTCGTAGAGGCCGAGCGCCACCCGGTGCCGGCGCAGCGTCGGGTGGTCGGGGTGCGCGCTCTGCTCGACCGCGAACCGGGTGTAGCGGCCGTCCTCGTCGACCTCGGCGTCCGGCCGCAGCGTGTTCACCCCGGAGGTCTGCAGCCACTCCTTGGTCCACGAGCCCAGCTCCCGCCCCGACGTCTCCTCCAGAGCCGCGAGCAGGTCGGTCAGGTCGGAGTTGCCGAAGGCGTGCCGGGCGAAGTAGACCCGCAGCCCGGCCAGGAACTGCTCCTCACCGACCCACGCCACGAGCTGGCGCAGGGCCGCGGCGCCCTTGGCGTAGGTGATGCCGTCGAAGTTGACCTCGACCGCCTCCAGGTCGTGGTTGTCCGCCGCGATCGGGTGCGTGGAGGGCAGCTGGTCCTGCCGGTACGCCCAGGTCTTGCGGGAGTTGCAGAACGACGTCCACGCCTCGGCGAAGTTCGTGGTCGCCACCGCCGCGGCGTGGTGCGACGCCCACTCCGCGAACGACTCGTTCAGCCACAGGTCGTCCCACCAGCGCATGGTCACCAGGTCGCCGAACCACATGTGCGCCATCTCGTGCAGGACGGCGTTCGCGCGGGTCTCGTACGCCGCTCGGGTCTGCCGGCTGCGGAAGACGTACTCGTCGCGGATGGTCACGCAGCCGGCGTTCTCCATCGCGCCCATGTTGTACTCCGGCACGAACAGCTGGTCGTACTTGCCGAACGGGTACGGCGTCCCGAACGCCTCCTCGAAGAACGCGAACCCCTGCTTGGTCAGCTCGAGGACCTCCGCGGCGTCGAGATGCGCAGCCAGCGACTGCCGGCAGAACACCCCCAGCGGGATCTCCCCCGCCCGGCCGGCGTGGTGGTCACGGACGACGTGGTAGTCGCCGGCCACGACGGCGGTGACGTACGTCGACAGCCGGGGCGTGGGCGCGAACCGCCACACGCTCACCCCGTCGCGCAGCGGCTCCGGCTGCGGTGTCGCGGAGTTGCTCACGACCTGCCACCGCGACGGCGCGACGACCGTGAAGGCGAACGTCGCCTTGAGGTCGGGCTGCTCGAACGTCGTGAACACCCGCCGCGCGTCCGGCACCTCGAACTGGGTGTAGAGGTACACCCGGTCGTCGACGGGGTCGACGAAACGGTGCAACCCCTCGCCGGTGTGCGTGTACCGGCAGTCCGCCACCACGCGCAGCTCGTTGTCGGCGGCCAGGTCGTCGAGGGTCAGGCGGCTGTCGGCGTAGACCCTGGCCGGGTCCAGCGGCCGGCCGTTGAGTGTGACCTGGCGCACGGTCGCGTTGACCAGGTCGGCGAACGTGGCGGCACCGGGCTCGCTGCAGCGGAACCGGATCACGGTCGTCGACGAGAACGTCTGGTCCGACGCCGTGAGGTCGAGCTCGACCTGGTAGCTGTCGACCGACAGCAGGCGGGCGCGGGCGCGGGCCTCGTCGCGGGTCAGGTTGGTGCCGGGCATGCGCGCATCCTCGCACGCGGCCGGAACGGCGGTTCGCGGACACGGCCCGTCCGCCCGGCGCACCACCCGGTTTGTCCCGTTGTGACCCCGGGAAGGGGATCCGATGACCGCGCGTGTCACCGCACGCACCGGACGGCGTACCGCGGAAGGGATCCTGCGATGAGCGACCCGAACGAGACCGGCGGCGGTCGTCCCGCCCCCGACGGCGGACCGCGGCAGGTGGCGGACTTCTGGTTCGACCCGATCTGTCCCTGGGCGTGGCTGGCCTCGCGCTGGCTGCTCGAGGTCGAACAGGTGCGCCCGGTCGAGCCGCGCTGGCACGTGATGAGCCTCGCCTACCTCAACCAGGACCGCGACCTCGACGAGGACTACCGCGAGATGATGCGCACCGCCTGGGGTCCGGTCCGGGTGTGCGTCGCGGCGGCGGACGAGCACGGCGAGCAGGTGCTGGGGCCGCTCTACACCGCGCTGGGACGCCGGTTCCACCTGCAGGAGCGCCCGCGGGAGCGGGCCACCGTGGAGGACGCGCTGGCCGAGGTCGGCCTACCGGTCGCGCTGGCCGACGTGATGGAGTCGACGCAGTACGACGACGCGCTGAAGAAGTCGCACCACGCAGGCATGAACCAGGTCGGCCTCGAGGTCGGGACCCCGGTGATCAGCGTGGCCGGCGTCGCCTTCTTCGGGCCGGTCGTCACGCCGGCGCCGAAGGGCGAGGCGGCCGGGCGGCTGTGGGACGGCGTACTCCTCGTCGCCGGGACCGACGGGTTCTTCGAGCTGAAGCGCAGCCGCACCAGCGAGCCGATCTTCGACTGACCGTACGCCGGTTCGCGGCGCCGACCGGCCGCCGCCCGTGCCGCCGCGGTGACACACTGCGGGCATGCGGCTGCACCTCGCGTCCGACCACGCCGGCTTCGACCTGAAGACGCACCTGGTGCGGTGGCTGCGGGAGCGCGGCCACGAGGTCGTCGACCACGGGCCGCCCGCCTACGACCCGGTGGACGACTACCCGACGTACTGCCTGCGCGCGGCGGAGGCGGTGGCCGCGGACCGGACGGCAGGGACGGCGGCGCTCGGCGTCGTCCTCGGCGGTTCCGGTAACGGTGAGCAGATCGCCGCCAACAAGGTCGCGGGGGTGCGCGCGGCGCTGGCCTGGAGCACGGAGACCGCCGAGCTGGCGCGCCGGCACAACGACGCCAACGTGGTCGCGGTCGGGGCCCGCATGCACGACACCGAGACGGCGATCGGTTTCGTCGAAGTGTTCATCTTCACGCCGTACAGCGCGGAGGAGCGGCACAGCCGCCGGATCGCGATGCTGCGCCGCTACGAGGAGACGGGCGAGTTGCCGGCGCTCCCGGCGCCGTCCTCGGGTGCCGGCGAGCGGTGAGGGCTGGGTTCGGAGCGCCGGGGGGCCGACACCTCCCGGGCCCGTAGCGCCTCGGACGGCGTCACGTTGGCGGTGTCGTCGCTGACGCGTGGGCGCGCCGACGACGGCCGTGACGACGGCGCGGACGGTACTGCCGGGCGCGGCGCCAGGCCGGGTTGGTTACGTCGGTTCTTCATGTGCCGAGGATGCCGCAACCCGCGTCGGCAGCGGCTGCAGAGGCCTGCAGGTCGGCTGACGGTCGAGCCGGTGACGGCTAGTCTCTGCCCGTGCCCTCCGTCGCCGTCACGCGTCGGGTGCGGTCCGTCGCCGGCCGACGCCGCAGCCGGTGGCGGTCCCGGCTGCGGCGCCGCGTGCGTGAGTCCGAGCTGACGTGGTTGTTGGGGTTGGCGGTCAGCGCCGTGCTGCTCGCGGGCCTCGTGGTGCGGTACCGGCTCGTCGTACCGCTGGCGTCGTTCGTGGTGCCCATCATCCTCGGCGGGCTGGTGCTGAGCCTGCGTCGGTTGCTGTGGCTGTACGCCGGGATCGCGGTCGCCATGGTGGCCGTGATCCTGACGATCGGCATGACGCTGGTGCGGGTCGGCGCGGTCGCCGTCGCGGTCGTGGTAGCGCTGATCATGCTGTGGAACGCGCGGGCCCGCTCCCAGCTTGGCGTCGCGGGGACCCGCGGCGAGTCGATGCTCATCGACCTGCGTGACCGGCTGCGGAGCCAGGGCACGCTGCCGGAGCTGCCCCGGGCATGGCACGTCGAGGGGGCCATGGCGTCGGCGGGCGGCGCGTCGTTCGCCGGCGACTTCGTGGTCGCGGCGAAAACCCAGGGCGGCAGGTTGCTCGAGGTCGCGGTCGTCGACGTCTCCGGCAAGGGCTTGCACGCCGGCACCCGGGCGCTGCTGCTGTCCGGTGCGTTCGGCGGCCTGCTCGGCGCGCTGGCGCCGTCGCAGTTCCTGCCGGCGGCGAACGACTACCTCCTGCGCCAGGAGTGGGGTGAGGGGTTCGCCACCGCGATCCACCTCGCCCTGGACCTGCGGGAGGGGTCGTTCGAGGTGCGCTCGGCCGGGCACCCGCCGGCGGTCCAGCTGCACTCGGGGTCCGGACGGTGGGTGGTGCACGGCTCCGAGGGCCCGGTGCTCGGGCTGATCGGGGACGCCCAGTTCGTCGCGTCCCCGGGGCGGATGCTGCCGGGTGACGCGATGCTGCTCTACACCGACGGGCTGGTGGAGACGCCGCAGCGGGACATCGCGCTGGGCATCGACAAGCTGGTGGGGGAGGCCGAGCGGCTCGTCTCCCGTGGCTTCGAGGGTGGCGCCGCGCGGCTGCTCGACTGCATCGACTCCCGGGACGACGACCGGGCGCTGATGCTGATCCACCGCCGGGTGTGACGCCACTCGAGAGCGCCCTCACACCTGACTCATCCGCGCCCCGGCAACGCCGCACCAGGCAGGGTGCCGCCGACTTGTCAGCCGAGCGTGGACCTGTTACGGCGTACGCGCCCACCTGACAGCGATGGGGTGCGGTCAGGACGGTGACGCGTCACCGCGTCCACCAACAAGCCTGGTGTCGCCGCTGCCCTTGCGCGCTGTCCGTTCGCCGCCGCCCTCAGGTAACTCCTCCGTCCTGGGACGCGGGGACGTTACCTAGACGTCCCCCGTTGACCGGCCGACGACCGAGGCCCGGCCCGGGCGCGGCTCGCGCGCGAGCACCGTCTTCCACGATTATTCCGTGGAAGACGGTGGTCCATCAGCCGTGTCGCAGCACCGTTGTCCACGGAATCGTGGATGCGGTCACGCCGAGCCGCGAGCCGCGGTGCGGCTGCGCTCCGATGGAGCCGGACGGATCCGCGTGTTCGGGCCGGCGGTGGTTACCGTCGAGGGGTGACCGCGCGGCGCAGCAGCGGGACCCCCGGCACGGCGGCCGGCGGGAAGCTCGCGGCCTACCAGCGCAAGCGAGACTTCGCCCGTACGCCGGAGCCGCGTGGCGGTGACCCGCCGGGCGGCGGCGGGCGCCGGTTCGTCGTACAACGGCAC
>JALYMZ010000254.1 GCA_030773435.1 Actinomycetota bacterium
GACCGGCGCCGCGCGCGCTGCCGCCGCGATGCGGGTCGCGCAGGGGCTCACCGTGGTCGGTATCGCGGTGGCAGCCGGCCCGGTCGGTGTCATCGCCGCCTACCTCGCCACGATGGCCGTGCACGGCGCCGCCAACCCGGTGCACCAGGGGCTGCTCCACCGCGCCGTCGAGGGGCCGTCGCACCGCGCCACGGTGGTCTCAGCCAACAGCCTCACCGCGCAGTCCGGCGGCGCCCTCGGCGGCATCGCGCTGGGCGCGCTGGCCGACGGCACCAGCCTGACCGCGGCGACCCTGGTCGGCGCCGGCGTGCTCGCCGCCGCCGCACCGCTCTATCTGGTGCGCCGCCGCCCGGCGGAGCCGGCGATCGCCGCCTCCGGCGACCACCGTCTTCCCCGGGTCCGTGGCAGATGGTGGTGAGAACCGACGTGGCGACCACCGTTGTCCACGGTTCCGTGGACAACGGTCCGGGGGCGCCGGACCGGACGTCGTACTCGCTGCCGCGTTTATTGCGTGGCCGGCCGCGACCTCGACGTGCTGCACTGGCGGCATGGACCTGACGCTGCTCGCACCGCGTGACCTCGACGCGGCGACCGCGGACCAGATCGCCGACCTCGTCAACACGGCGAACAAGGTCGACGCGCCGCACCTATCGCCCATCACCGGGGAGATGCTGCGGCTGCGGCTGCTGCACGGCTGGGACGGCATCGGGACCGAGCGCGTCGCAGTGGCCCGCGACGACCACGGTGGCGTGGTCGGGTTCGGCGAGCTGGAGCTGACACACTGGGACAACCCGCAGCTGGCGGTCGTGGACGTGCTGGTGCATCCGGACCGGCGACGCGCAGGGCTGGGCACCGCGGTGCTCGACGCCGTCGTCGCCCACGCCCGCGCGGCCGGGCGGACCTCCCTGGTCGCCGACACCTGGGCGGACTCACCGGGAGCAGCGTTCGCCCGCCACCACGGCATGACCCAGGCGTCCGTCGCCGCGCAGCGTCGCCTCCACCTCGACCGGCTCGACCAGCCCCGGCTCGACGAGCTGCTCGCGCAGGCGGCCGCCGCGTCCCGCGACTACGAACCGCTCAGGATCGCCGGTGCCGCGCCGGAGCACCTGCTGCCCTCCCTCGCCGCGGTCTTCGACGCCATCAACGACGCGCCGCTGGACGACCTCTCGATGGAGCGCGACGAGTTCCCGCTGGACCGGCTGCGCGGTTTCGACACCGCGCACGCCGCCCGTCGGCACCGGCTGTACCGGCTGGTCGCCCGCCAGCGCTCCGACGGCGCGCCGGCCGGGCACACCATCGTGGTGGTGGAGGGACTGCGGCCGCACCTGGCGTTCCAGGAGGACACCACGGTGGTCCGCGAGCACCGCGGCCACCGGCTCGGGTTGCGGCTGAAGCTGGAGATGCTGCGCTGGCTGCGCGACGCGGAGCCGCAGGTGCGCCAGATCGACACCTGGAACGCGGTGTCCAACGCTCACATGATCGCGGTCAACGACGCCATGGGGCACGTCGTGGTGGCGACCGGGGCGACCTTCCAGCGCCGGCTCTGACCACCGGCCGGCGCGCCGCCGGGTGGCGGCTCCGGGCGTCAGCCGGCGTCGACCTTGGCCAGCGCCGTCGGCACCACGCGGCGCAGGTCGGCCGGGTCGCTGTCGGTCGACGTACGGAACCCGACCGCGACGACGTGGCTGCCCGAGCGGGCGACGACGACGTCCCACAACACGTCGGCGAAGTCGGCGCCGATGGCGTCCAGGTGTACGGCGGTGAAGGCGTCACCGACCGCGGGGAAGTCCAGCGGCGCCACGGTGTAGACGTTCGCGCCGGCGCGGGCGCCGGACTGCCGGTAGCGCGGGCAGTCGCCGACCGCGCGCTCGACTCGGTGCAGCGCCTTGGTGGCGGCCGCGACGGAGCCATAGTCGATGACAGTCTCGGTGAGCTGCGGTCCGACGTGGCTCTTGGAGAACCCGATGTGTGCCTGCGGGTGCTCGTCCTGGAGCACGTCCGGGTCGGTGCCGATCAGCTCGGCGATCGGCGCGCAGCCGGAACGCAGCCGGAACGAGCCGGCGCCGGGATATCTCCCGTGGTGACCGGCTCCGGCGACGTACAGCTCGGGCACGTCCTGCTCGGTGAGCAGCAGCGGCTGCAAAGCGCGGGCTGAGCCGTGGGCACCGTGCCCGCCGGTGGCACCGTGCCCGCCGGTGGCACCGTGTCCGCCGGTGCCGCCGTGTCCGCCCGTGGCACCGTGTCCGCCGGTGCCACCGTGTCCGCCGGTGGC
>JALYMZ010000255.1 GCA_030773435.1 Actinomycetota bacterium
CTTCGGCGTAGCTGCTGCAGCCGTGTGCGGTGTTACGACTCGTCGAGCTCGTGGTGGTGGTCGTGCAGCCCACCGCCGCCACCGGTGCCCGCGCCGCCGACCGACGCCGGGTTGGTGTCCACCGCATTCTTCGTCTGCGAAAAGAACAGCACGGCGTGCGCGGCGGCGTCGAGCATCTGGTCGAAGCCGGTGACGTTGGCGAAGGTGTCACAGGCCTCGTGGTAGCAGGGGTCGTACGCGATCCCCGCCGTACCACCGTAGACGTTCTCCTGCGCCGCGGTCTTGACGCCCTCCGCACCGGTGAACAAGCCACCGGCGAGAATGCCGGCCTCGATGAACGGGCCGTAGTCGGACCGGCCGTTGAACGGCGTGGGCTCGCTGGCCAGGCCCTGGGAGCCGAAGTAGTCGACGAACACCTTCTCGACGAAGCCGGAGCCGGCCGGCCCGGCGGACCGGCGGTGCCGTCGCCGTCGTACACGAACCGCACGAAGTTCGGCGACCCGATCATGTCGAAATTCAGGTTGAGCAGGATCTTGTCACGCTCGGCCTAGCTCAGGGATCTGACGTAGTGCCGGGAGCCGAGCAGGGTGAGCAGCTGGGTGTTGACGGAGCGCACCGCGGCGAGCCAGGCCGTCCGCACCCGCTCTTTCAACTGAGCCAGCACCTTCGAGTAGTCGTCCGGGGTCGGGGCCGCGGAGCTCATGCGCCTGCACCGTCCTTCACTCGTGCGCGCTCGAGGGTGCGGTAGACGGTTGCACGGGAGACGTTGAAGAGCTCGGCCAGCTCGGCGATGTTGTGCTTGCCGGCCTCGTGCAGCTCGACCAGGTGCTTCTGTCGGCGGGCCGTCAGCTTGGGCTGCTTGCCGCGGAGCCGACCCTTGTCGCGGGCGATCGCCATCCCTTCGCGAGTGCGCATCCGGAGCAGGTCGACCTCGAACTCTGCGAAGGTCGCCGAGATGTTGAAGAACATCAGTCGGTAGCATCGCAAGCTTTGTCATGGACGGACAGCGAGAGGTCACCTACTGGATCGATCGTGCAGCGTGGGGCCAGCACATCGCCAGCCGGGCGCTCGCTCAGCTTCTCGACGTCGTGCCTGATCGTCCCCTACGTGCTCGAGCCGCCAGCGACAACGCCGCCTCGCTGCGCGTGCTTGAGAAGGCCGGGCTGTGAGGTGGTGGGGACTGAGACGTCCTACCCCTCAGCGCCGGGCATAGAGATCGAGGAAACGATCCTGCGCCTCGCCCAGCCCGTGAGGAGCCGCCTGAACGATGCGTGGCTGCCGGACTCGGATGTGGATACTCAGATGTCATGGGCGGGCCCTCGTCCCGGCGCCTCGTCCAGCGAGGGAAGTCCCCGGCGCTCGAGCTCCATGCTCCGCTGAAGGCGGCCTTCGCCGATCTGGGGCCGTGGATCAGGGTGCCGGGCCGCGGAAGTTCGGTTGAGCATCCGGGAGGCGTCCCCTGCCAGCAGGGCGATCTCCCGACCGACGTCGTTGCCACTGACGATGAACTCGAGGTTGTCCTCGTCGGTGTAGTAGCTGCGGATGTGTGCCTCGAGTTGCTCGGGTGTCGCGGTCGACAGGCCGAGGCGCTCGGCAAGAGCGACGACATCTTCCGCATCTTTCGCGCGCTGCGCGATGAGCTTGGTGGCGAGCAGGAAGCCATCGTCAGCGTAGGTGACGCGGAGACCCGGTTCGCCTGGGGCGTCGAGCACACCATGGGGTAGAGGTGGCATCCACATGCTGGCGTTTGGGTTGAGCCAGTCCGGTGGCAGACCACGCTCCCGGGCGAGCGCGCAGGCCTCTTCGAGGACAGCCTGGTCGTGAGTGAGGGCGTCGACGTCCTCGGTGAGGCGGTTCCGACGTACGCCGGTCGCTGCGATGGCGGCACCACCGATGATGTAGATCGATGCTGCAACGCCGCGCTCGCGCAGGCGCTGGTCGAGGTCAGCGAGCAGCTGGTTGACCTCGTCCGCTGAGAACTCGTGCATTCGGCGCTGCGTCATGCGGTCACCAGGTCGCGCTCGGGGACGTAGATGTTCAGCTGACGCAGCCAGTCAGGGGTTTGGGCCTTGATGCGCTCCGGGCTGAGGAAGGGGTGTTCAGGCAGCCACGGCTCGGCGAGCGGCTTGGTGCGAGTCCATGCCGGCGGCGAGCCGTTGGCGTGCCCGAACTCGTGGCGCGTGAGCGCGGCGAGAAGGGTGTCCCACTCGCCTGCACCGACCGTGCTAGGCGCAGCCTCCCAGGCGTCGGCGAGATCCTGGTTGCCAGAGGTGAGGGCGAGTCGTAGGTGGTCGCGCCCCTGCAGCAGTAGGCGCCAGATCCAATCGGTCTCGCCAACCCGGTACTGCTCACGCATCGAAGTGGCCGTGACGGGTGCGGACATCAGTCCCTGGGCTGCAGCCGCACCGAGGGCGCGGCCGATTCGTCGGGCTCGTATCAGGAACTGTGCCGACGGGCGGGTTGTGCCGTTGAGGTAGGTCGAGAGTCGGGGCGCCGAGGTGCCGAGTGCGCGAGCGAACGCGGTCTGGGACAACCCACTGGAGGTCATCGCCTCTCGCAGGAGGTCGATGACCTCTCGGGTGTCCCGGTCGACCAGCACTGTCACGCACTCATCGTATCGTCATCTGATTTCGATACCGGAGCGCTGCTGCATTCAGTTGTCCCTGTCGTCGCCGGCCGCGGTGAGCCGGTCGAAGACGTACTGCGCCGACTTCTCGTAGCCGGAGGTGCCGGAGGCGCGAGTGCCGCCATTGGCGTCGGCGATGGCCTGCAGCGCCGCCCGGTGCTCCTGAGCGCCGGCGACGGTGACGGCCTTGCGGAACCCATTGCTGACCGCGACGTCGTCACGGTCGCTGGCCGCAGCGGACCCGAGGGAACCGGCGAGCACCGCGGCCACGGCGACCGGGACGACGTACTTGGCACTCCGCAAGCCGCGGCGTGGCGTGGACGAGGAATACATGCTGAGCCGCACTGGGCCCACTGCTGGAAGAAATGTCGACGAGAGCGAGGAGGCCCCCATGGCTCCTGTGCCGGAGAGTTATGCGACAAAGTCGCCGAAGGGAAGGGGCGGCGGTTGAAAGAACCGTGGGGCGTCGG
>JALYMZ010000256.1 GCA_030773435.1 Actinomycetota bacterium
CGCTCGCCGCAACCCCGCAGCGGCGCCGGACACGCCCGGCGGCCCCCCGCGTGGCGGCACCCTGACCGCGGCCATCACCGCCGACCCGGGGCAGCTGAACCCCGCGATCACGACCAGCGGCGACGTCCACACCGCCTCCGAGCTCATGTACAACGGCCTGGTCCGGTTGACACCCGACCTGCAGCCGCGGCCCGAGCTCGCCCGGTCCTGGGAGGTCGAGGACGCCGGCCGGCTCTACCGGTTCCGGCTGCGCGACGACGTCGTCTGGCACGACGGCAAGCCCTTCACCTCCGCCGACGTGAAGTTCAGCTTCGAGGAGGTGCTGCTGAAGTACCACTCCCGCACGGCCGCGTCGGTGGGGCAGGCCATCGAGTCGATCCGGACCCCGGACGACCACACGGTCGAGTTCCGGTTCAAGGAGCCGTACGCGCCGCTGCTGCTGCAGCTCGACGTGACCGAGGCGCCGATCGTGGCCGAGCACGTGTACGCCGGTTCGGACCCGCTGGAGAACCCGGCGAACCTCGACCCGGTCGGGACCGGCCCGTTCCGGCTGGACGCCTACCGGGCCGGGTCGGAGATCCGGATGACCGCCAACCCGGACTACTTCAAGGACGGGCTGCCGCGGCTCGACGAGGTCGTCATGCGGGTCGTGCCCGACGCCGGCAACCAGGTCGTCGCGCTGGAGGCCGGCGAGCTGGACTGGTTGTTCGGCGTACCGGGACCAGACCTGCAGCGGCTGGCCGAGCAGGACCAGTTCGAGTTCCTCCAGACCAGCGTCAACCCCGGCGGCTCCAACTGCATCATGACCGTGAGCTTCAACCTGGAGCGCCCGGTCTTCGGCGACGTACGTACCCGCCGAGGTATCGCCACCGCTCTGGACCGCCAGCAGTTCGTCGAGCGGGTGCTGTTCGGGCAGGGCCGGGTCGCCGAGGCGCCGATCTCCAGCGGCATCCCGTTCGCGCACGCCGACGGGCTGGAGGGCATGCCGGCGTACGACCCGGCCGAGGCCGAACGGCTGCTCGAGGAGGCCGGCTGGGTGATGGGCGACGACGGGGTCCGGGTGGCGCGGGGCGTCGACGGCGTCGACGACGGGACCCCGCTGCGCTTCGGCTTCTCGCTGTTTCCGAACTTCGCCCCGTACGGGGAACTGCTGCGCGCGCAGCTCGCCGAGGTCGGTGTCGACGTGCGGCTGGAGCCGCTGGAGTCCGACGTCTTCGCCGAGCGGGTGTTCGTCGACCGCAAGTTCGACAGCAACATCATCTCTTACTGCAACGGCGCGGACCCCGAGATCGGCGTGAAGCGGCTGTACGTCTCGTCGACCATCGGGCCGGTGCCGTTCTCCAACTCCTCGGCGTACCGCAACCCCGAGGTCGACCGGCTGTTCGAGGAGGCCAGGACCACCATCGACGAGCAGGAGCGCGGCGAGGTGTACCGGCGAATCCAGGAGATCCTCGTGGACGAAGTGCCGTACTTCTGGATCGTGGAGACGGAGTCGACCCGGGTCTACCCGGCCCGCTGCGGTGGCTTCTCCCCAGCCGGCCACTTCGCCGAGGGTGCCTACTGCCGGCGATGAACCGGCGGTACCTCCTCAGACGCGTCCTCCAGTTCGTCCCCACGACGGCGGCGATCCTCCTCGCCGGCTTCCTGCTCGCGCACCTCGCGCCCGGTGACCCGGTGCTGGCACTCGCCGGCGAGAACGGCGACGCCGAGTACTACGCGTTGATGCGGGCGAAGTTCGGCCTTGACGAGCCGCTGGCCCAGCAGCTGCTCACCTACGTCAGCAACCTCGCCCGCGGAGACTTCGGGATCTCCTACGTGCACGGACGGCCGGTGCTCGACATCATCCTCGAACGGCTGCCGGCGACGCTGCTGCTCACCACCGTCGCCCTGGTCCTCTCCAGCCTCGCGGGGGTGGCCCTCGGCGCGTTCACCGCGACGCGGCGCCGCCGGTGGTCGCAGCTGTCGGTCACCACGACGATGCTGGTGCTCTACGCCGCGCCGATCTTCCTCGTCGCGCAGGTGGCCATCCTGCTGCTGGCGCTCGGTACGGGCTGGTTCCCGATCCAGGGCTTCGACTCGGCGGCCGGCCCGCGCACCGGCGTCGCGCATCTGCTCGACGTCGCGCACCACCTCGCCCTGCCCGCCCTGGTGCTGGCCTCGCAGGAGGTTGCGGTGGTGTGCCGGCTCACCAGCGTGGGGCTGCGCGACGAGCTGGTGAGCGACCACGTCCGCACGGCGCGCAGCAAGGGCCTGCCGGAACGGGTCGTGGTCGCCAGGCACGCGCTGCGCGGCGTGCTCGCGCCGGTCTTCACCGTGATCGGTGGCCGGGTCGGCCACCTGGTCGCCGGCGCAGTCGTGGTCGAGTCGATCTTCGGCTGGCCGGGGATGGGTCAGCTGCTGGTGGAGGCGATGCGCAACCGTGACTCCCCGATCGTCCTCGGCGTGTTCGTCCTGATCGCGCTGGCGGTGGTGATCGCGAACCTGCTCACCGACCTCGTCTACTCGTGGCTGGACCCCCGTGTCACTAGTCGCTGACGTCCCCACCGCCGTCCCGGCCGAGCCCACCGTCTCGTCCGGGCGCCAGGTGGTGCGCGCCGTGCTGCGCAGCCCCGCCGGCGTGGTCGGCGTGGTCCTGACCGCGACCTTCGTCACCGTCGGCCTGCTTGCACCGTGGCTGGCTCCGGCCGACCCGTTCGCGATCATCGGCCCCCCGCTGTCCCCGCCCACGGCGAGCCATCCCATGGGGACCGACGCGCTCGGCCGCGACGTCCTCAGCGGGGTCATCCACGGCGCCCGCACGTCGCTGCTGATCGCGCTCGGTGTCGGCGCGCTCGTCTTCGTGATCGGCGGCGCGGTCGGCACCGCCGCCGGCTATCGAGGCGGCTGGCTGGACGACCTGCTGATGCGGGTCACCGAGGGGTTCCAGGTGCTGCCCCGGTTCTTCCTCGCGCTGGTGGTCATCGCGTTCTTCGGCGCGGGGCTGGACCGGCTCGTCCTCGTGCTCGGGGTGACGTCGTGGCCGATGCTCGCACGCGTCGTGCGGTCGCAGACGCTGTCACTGCGCGAGCGTGACTTCGTGGCCGCGGCCCGCGCCTGCGGCGCCTCCGACGCCCGCATCGTCCTGCGCGAGATCTGGCCCAGCGTGCTGCCCGGCGCCGTCAACCTGCTCGGCCTGCTGATCGCCCAGGCGATGCTCATCGAGGCCAGCCTGAGCTTTCTCGGCCTCGGTGACCCGAACGCGATGAGCTGGGGCTACCTCGCCAGCGAGGCGCAGCGCTTCCTGCGGGTCGCCTGGTGGCTCTCGGCGTTTCCGGGGTTGGCGATCCTCGGTGCCGTGCTCGGCCTGAACCTGCTGGGCGACGCGGTGACGCATGCGCTCGGCGGTCGCGAGTAGGCCGCTAGGGCTGCGCGTCCGCCGGCGGCACGTCGTCGAGGATCCCCAGGTGCTGGGGCCGGACCGCCACCCGGTGGCCACGGTCGGTCAGGACCACCAGCGCTCCGTCGCCCAGCACGTCGACCGCGCGCCCCCGGATCTGTACGCCGCTGGGGCCGAGCGGGACCATCCGCGCGCAGACGTCCCGGCCCAACGTGCTGCAGGCGCTCCGGTACGTCGACAGGACGGCGCCCTCGTCGTCGGTGAACCTGCGCTCGATCCCGGTGACGCAGCGGCCGAGCAGGTCCCCACGCGGCGGCTCCGCTCCCTCCACCAGGACGGTGACGACGACCCAGGCCCTGCCTGGCTGCCCGAGGTCGGCGTGCACGGCGACGGCGGCGCGTCGCGCGCCCGTCCGGGGGTCGTGGACGACGTCGGGCCACTCGAGCCGGCTGTCGGCGGGAGCCACGACGTCGCGCAGCGCCACCGCGGCGACCAGGTAGCACCAGCCCTCCCGCTCCGGCGGCAACGGCGGGCGGAGGACCAGTGAGAAGCCGAGGCCGCGGCCGGGCTCTGACCGCCACGGCCACCCTGCCCGGCCCCGCGGTGCGGCCTGGTAGTCGGCCACCACGAGCGCCCCGGACGGCGCGCCGCTGCGCGCCCATGCCTGCGCGTGCGCCTCGGTCGACACCAGGGCGGGAAAGGTCCGGACCGCACGGCGGCGCAGGGACCGGGAGAGGGCCGCCTCGTCGAGGTCGTCGATCATGCGATCACGACCACGAACCGGGCTCTGCACACTGTCGCTGCGCCCGCTCGAAGGTGGCCACGAGACGCTGCCACTGCGGCAGCGGGAACCGGGCCATGGCGCCGCGTACCGCTGCGCGGAACCGCTCGGCGTCGTCGCCGGCACGCTCCGCCGTCGCGGCCACCAGGGACGCTACGACAGCCTCGTACGCCGGAGGCGGCAGCTCGAGGAGCACCGACAGCAGCGCGTGCGTCCGCTCGACCCGTCCGACCGGCCGCTCCAGCTGGCCGTCGACCCATCCCGTGGCGGCG